>DYRX01000109.1 GCA_020718525.1 Victivallis vadensis | reverse complement strand
GATGAAATCTTTTCCTGATTCGATGGAGACCTTTTCAGAGCCGCAGATTCCGCATAGCGGTGGCCCCTTGGGTTTTTCGGAAATTTTTCCGCAGTCGGCGCATTTGAGACGCGCTTTTTCAATTGTCACTTCTACTTCAGCGCCCTCGAGAGGCGTCCCCTCCGAAAGGGACTCGAAATGGAGTTTGACGGACATTTCATCGAAGTGCAGAAGCTCGCCGGCTATGACACGGATCCTGCGGATTTTCTGCATCGAAATGTTTCGCGCCTTTTCCGAGGCTTCATTCACGATTCGTTGAACAAGATGGCTTTCATGCATTTTGAGTGTAGAGATCCTTTTTTGATGGGTTGCCAAGACTTGGCGCATTGCGTTTGGAAGTCATTTCAATGCATTTTTTTGGGCAGGCATCAACGCAGGCTCCGCAAGTGATGCAGTCCAGCCGATCTATGCTGATTTTCTTCGCATTTTTGTCAACTTCAATCGCGTGGGTTGGACATTTTTTCTGGCATAGCGAGCAGAAGATGCAGTTCTGGAGATTGAATTCCACGCTTCCCCTTGTCGCAGGATAGACAGGTTTTTCTACAAAAGGATATAGTATAGTCGCAGGCTTGGAAAAGAGATTTCTCAAGTTTGTTCTGAGCATGCTGAAGAGCGCCATTATATCACCTTTCCGTACAGCTTATGCATGGATCTATTGTCAGTATGAGCACTGGCACGTCGGCAAGGGAGGAGTTTTGCAGCATTCTAACGAGAGCCGGGATGTTTGCGAATGTAGGGGTTCGGACTCTCATCCTCTGGAGAAATTTGCTTCCATTCGCCTTCGCATAGTAGATCACTTCGCCTCGGGGCTGTTCAGTCCTGGCGAAGAATTCGCCGTTTGGGAATCCTTTGACTGGGACTTCAATTGGACCATCCTTGAGCTTGCCTGCGGTCTGGCGGATCAGATCAATTGACTGGCGAAGTTCGCGGACCCGGACCATGCAGCGCGAGTAGGAGTCTCCGTCCTTTTCGATGACCGGCTCGAAATTGTATTCTCCATAGGAGCTGTAGCCAATCTTGCGTGTGTCGGATGAAATTCCACTGCCTCGCAGGGTTGGACCGACTGCGCCAAGTTCGAAGGCATCTTTCTGGCGGATTACCCCTACGCCGCAGAGTCTTTTTTTCACGGTGGAGTCGTTCATGAATACGGAAGAGACTTCCATTATGTCTTTCTCGTACCGGGATATTTTTTCAAGGATAGCGTTCATTGCGGACGATTCGACATTCTTTCTCACGCCGCCGACTTTGCAGGATCCGAATATGACTCTGCCGCCGCTGGTCTCCTCGATGATGTCGAGGAATTTTTCGCGTATCCGCCATGACTGCATGAAGAGCGATTCAAAGCCGAATGCGTCCGCCATGAGTCCGAGCCAGAGGAGATGGCTATGAATTCTTGAGAGTTCCGACCAGAATATCCTGAGGTGCTGGGCGCGTGCCGGGACATCAACCTTCATGATTTCCTCCACGGCCATGCAGTATGTCATACCGTGTATGAAACTGCAGATCCCGCAGATTCTTTCGGCGACATAGACATACTCGTTGAAGTCTTTTTTCTCGACCAGTTTTTCGAGGCCGCGGTGGATGAATCCGATGGATGGAATCGCCTCCACGACCTTCTCGTCCTCAAGAACGAGATCCAGATGTATGGGCTCTGGCAGAACCGGATGCTGTGGTCCGAACGGAATTACAGTCCTCTTGCTCACTTCGCCTCCTCCTTCCTGATTTCGGGGAGATTGAAAGGCGTTTTAACCTGCGTCCGATACAAGTTGCCCTTGAAGTCAAGCACAAGCCCCTCGAAGTCTACGCCGTAGAGGTCGTGGATCTCGTTTTCGTAGAGAAACGCGCAGAAGTAGATGTGGCTGACACTGGGAACTTGATTTGGAACGTCGGACGGAAGGACGACGCGCAGACTCTGGAATTTGCCGTCCTTGTCGAAGCTGTAGCTGAGCTCCAGAGTGGAGTCAATCTTTGCGCAGGATATTTGAACCATCCTGCTGTCCCCTGAAAATAAATTTGAGACCTCCTCCTCGAGCGCGGAGATGTCAATGATCTTAAGTTCTTGATTTTCAATCATTTGTGTTCTGCCCTGTGTTTTTCGAGATATACTCTGGTGATTTTATCGCAGACGATGCTGTGCTTGAATTCCGAGTAGCCGCGTTTCTGATAGAAGAAGAGGTTGCGGCGGCTCTTGTGCCCGGTGAAGAGCTCGAATCTGGGGGAATCAGGGAAACGATCTTCGATCGCCTTGAGAAGCTTTGACCCGATGCCGAGATCCTGCTTGGATGGTGCCACAATCAGGCGCTCGATGAAACATGTCTCGCCGTCCGAATATGCCCTTACCGAGCCGACAATGTGGTTTTTGAAGGATGCCTTGAGAAAACATTTCTTCGAGAAGTCGTGGCGAATCTCGTCGAGAGTCTGCTTGAGCGGGGCGATGTCGAAATTTCCATAGATTTCCGCCTCGCTCTGATACGCCTCCTTCTGCAGATGCAGTATGGTTTTCGCGTCCTCGACTGACGCAGTCTCTATGGCAAGAACGTCCTTTCCGCTGTTCATCAGCGCGATGCTCCGGTGCTTCTCCTCGAGAACTGCGAGGGACTTGACCACGCCGTCAATTATTGACTCCGGCCTTGCGGCACAGCCTGGAACATAGACATCGACAGGAATCACATTTTCCACGCCGCCGAGGACATTGTAGCATTCCTTGAAAATGCCTCCTGTTGACGCGCAGATGCCGATGGCTACGACAACCTTTGGATCGGGCATCTGGTGGTAGATGTTCTGCACGACGCTCCTGTTTTGCTCGTTGATCGCCCCGGTGATAAGAAGAATGTCGGCGTGCTTGGGATTGCCGGTGTTTATTATCCCGAAGCGCTCGACGTCATAGACCGGAGTAAGACAGGCGAGGACTTCTATGTCGCATCCGTTGCAACTTGAACCGTCATAATGCATTATCCATGGGGATTTTGAAAGAAAACTCACATTTTACCTCTTCAGAAAATCGAGTATTATTATGTTCCCAGCGCCGAGTACTAGGGCGACAGCCCAGGAACTGCCCAAAGTGAAGTCCCATCTGAGCCTGGCGCAGACATTGTCAACTACAATTGTTATAAAATAGATAAAGAGCAGTGTGCCTAGAGCCAGCGGCCAATTGAACGAGAAAAAGAGGGAGAGCATTCCGAGAACTATGATATTCTCATACCAGTGGGCTATTTCTATCGCCGCAAGCGTCTTGCCGGAAAATTCAGTCGTTATTCCTTTGACAAGCTCCTGATGTCCGTGGTGGGATGTCGAAAGGTCGAAGGGAGACTTTCTGAATTTGATTGGAAGCACATATAGGAAGCAGAGGAATATTCCCGGCAGATATATGATTGCAGGGCTTGAGCTCCTGACAATTTCCGCGACTGAAAAGCTTTTTGTCAGCATGTAGAGTCCTATTGCTGTGAAGAGTATTGCCGGTTCGTAGGACATGATCTGTATAAGCTCGCGGTGGGAGCCGATCGAGCTGTATGGGGAACTTGCCTTGTAGCCGCCAAGCACAAAGAATACATCCGCAAGAGTGAAGGCGAATATGACGAGAAGGAGGTCGCCGCCGCTGAAGAAGATCATCCCTGTGAATATTGTGAGAATCAGAAAAAAGAATATGTAGAAGTTCTGTGAGCGTCTGACGACGAGATTTTCCTTGTCCCAGAGTTTGAGCACGTCGTAGAAGGGCTGGAGCAGGGGAGGGCCCACGCGGCTCTGGAGACGGGCGGAGACTATTCTGTCAATCCCGGCAAGAAGTCCGCCCGCGATGGGCGCAAGAATAAGAAATGCGAGCGACAGCATGACAATATTCATTTCAGAAAGGAGACTCCTATCATTAGTATTATCATCATTATCGAGAGGACTGATCCCATTTCAATGAGGCTTTTTTCGTTGAACTGCTTTTCGAGGTAGTAATTGTTCATTCCGAATTCCTTTTCATTTCCGAAGGAGTCGGTGAAACGTGTAGGCTCGTGCGTGTTGGCTCCGCAAAGGTATGGGTCCACGACTTTGACCCTTTTCCCGTAGTTGATGAAGCTGAGAGGAAAGAGCATGACCAGGGAAAGCATTATGCACATTATGAGGATGTTTCCTTCTCCTATCGAGAAGGTCTTGTTGAAGATCTCAACCAGATATGGCTCCACAAAATATGCGGAGACCGCCGGGAAGAATGCGCAGAGGACGACGGTGAGGGCGGAGAGGATGCTGAGGGAGAAAGTCTCATATCTGCCGATTTTGAGCTCGTGCTTGTCGTAGTCTCTGGCGACAATCAGGAGTTTTCCCATCCATTTGACCCAGAAGAACATTGTGGCTGTCCCGCCGAAGACCATGCATATTGTGAGTATAGGATTGAGATCCAGCATCGCCTTGATGACCGCCCATTTGCTTATCAGCATCCCGAAGGGGGCGAGAAACATGCCCGCCATTCCTATCTGCATCATGATGGAGATCTTGGGCATTCTCACGATCAGCCCTGCCATGTCCTCGATATTTCTGCTGTGAATCTTGTGCTCGACCGTTCCGACGCACATGAAGAGAAGGCACTTTGACACTGCATGGAACATGATGAGCATCATCGCCGCCCAGACCGCTTCATATGTCCCGATTCCTGCGCAAAGGACGATCAGCCCCAGATTCGCTATAGTCGAATACGCGAGCACCTTCTTCGCGTCGCTCTGGGAGACCGCCACAAACGACGTCACCATGAAAGTCGCGGCGCCGACGAGCGCCAGAAAAAGTCCGCATTTGGAATTTTCAAATACGAGCGAGAACCTCACAATCACATAGACGCCAGCCTTGACCATGGTGCTCGAATGAAGGAGGGCGGAGACGGGGGTGGGGGCGACCATTGCGCCGAGTAGCCAGCCGGAGAAAGGCATTTGCGCCGACTTCGTGAGCCCGGCGAAGGCTATGAGCGCGACGGGAAGCATGATCACCCATCCGCCACCGGCGTGCATGTGCATGATTCTGTCAATCTCGAGAGTCCCCGAAAAAACGTGCGGGATCAGGAGGGCAATGGCGAATGCCACGCCGCCGATCAGGTTCAAATAGAGGGCGAGAAAGGCGTTGTTGATGGATTCTTCGTTCCGCTTGTAGCCGATCAGCAGAAACGAGGAGACCGTCGTGATCTCCCAGAAAAAGAACATCCAGGGGAGATAGTTGCTGAATATGACACCGAACATTGCTCCTAGAAAAAGGAAGATCACGAAGAAGAAAGTCCTTCTCCTGTCCTGCACCTCCTTCCTGAAGTGCGCATGGAAATCCTTCATGTAGTCGAGGGCATAGATGCAGATGATTCCCCCCACGACACCGACAATTAGCGCCATGAGCGTTGAAAAGCGATCAATGAAAAAATGATGCTCCGGCTCAAGATTCCCAGGATAGCGGAATTCTGTGTAGAATACTATGCATGCCTGAAGGACTGCGAGCGCAAAGACCTTGAAGCGGCGATGCTTTAGCGAGACATAGAAGACAAAAAGATTCAGCGCGACGCTTCCAAGGCTGAGAAGATGGCCCATTTTCTCGCCATGCGCAAGCCTGAATGCCGTCTCCGAATATGTGGAGACTCCAAGAAGCAGAAGCGACGCGGAAATCACAACAGAAGCCGAAAAAATGACAAGCATCTTTCTAGCCAGATTGTTCTTTATGAAGAGCATCGGGACGGCCGACGCCATTGGAAAAAGAATAAGAAATGCTATGAGCTCCGCCATTGCGGGGCTATAGTTGGATATCGTGTTCCACATCGCCGTGCCTCATGTCCGCTTTGATTGTTGTAAATGTCTTTGCACTCTCACTCGGGCGGGACAAGCGGCGCCCCCGCCTTCCCGTAAATAAGTGCGTTCGGATTTTTTTCAATCGAATCTAGAAGATCTCTGGCACTTGTCAGCGTCAGGCTCAAGTCCTCCATGCTCCTCTTGAGCTCGCCTCTCAATGAAGACAGCTTCTTCACGCTCTCCTCTGCGTTTTCCATGAGACTCCTGGCCTTCTCGCTGGTTTCAGGAAGTTTGCTGTCCTTTATCTCAAGGCGCGCCTCCTCGGAAAGCTTTTCGATCGAAACTAGTGTTGAGTTGAAGTTGTTGAGCGAGGTTTCTATGTTGCGCCCCATCGTCTCCATGCGCTCCTTGTCGAAAACTTCGTTCACCCTCAGCGTGAGCTGGTCTATGTTTCCGCTGATCGAATTTATTTTCTCGAGAATGGTCTTGATCTCTTTCTCGTCCATCAGCTTGTTCGCCTTGTCCAGTATCGTCTCGATGTCGCAGGATATCTTGTCAATGTCAATCCTGGCGATGTTCCTTGTCGCCTTCTGCACGTCGCTGATGATGGAGCCGATTGTCACAGGGGGAACTGCCGGGATGTATGGGGGATGATCCTTGGGCAGGACAAAGTCTTCTGGTGGAGCGTCGCTGGGAGCGACATAGGCGATGTCAATGAAGAGCGTCCCAGTTATATCTCCGTATTGTAGTTGGCATCTCATTCCCTGGGAGACAAATTCCCGGATCCGCGATGAGAAAAGATGCAGGGTTTCCGCCTCGTCCAGTCCCAGCAGATCGTTTTTTGCCGTCGAGACGCGTGAGAAGGCTTCCGGATCGAACTTCATATATATGTAGATGAGCTTCATGTCCGGTCCCAGCTGGAGTTTTTCCACACTGCCGATCGTCACTCCCTTGATTTTTACTTTGGCTCCTTTTTCCAGACCTTGAATTGAGGATGCAACCGCCGTCATGAAGCTGTATGTTTTCCTGAAATATTTGAAGGTTCCAAGGGAGACCAGACCAAGCACAAGAATGGCGAAAGCCGCCACCGCGAAAATTCCGATTTTGTATTTGTTGCCCAGCTTGCTCATTTCTCAGCCCCTCATATTTGAACGGTTCAAAAAGTCGCGCACCCATTTCTTTTCGCTCTTTTCCCGCAGAACGCGCGGATCGCCTTCCTCCACTATCCCTTTCTTCTCCTTGTCAAGTATGATCACCCTGTCGGCTACCGAAAATATGCTGTCCAGCTCGTGTGTCACAATCACGATCGTGCACATGAGCTCGCTCCTGAGAGACAAAATCAGCTTGTCCAGATCCGCTGAAGACAGCGGATCGAGACCTGCGGACGGCTCGTCGAAGAAAAGAATTTTTGGGTCGAGCGCGAGCGCCCTCGCAAGCCCGGCCCTTTTCTTCATTCCGCCGCTTATCTCGGACGGCAGAAACTGCTCGAATCCGTCGAGTCCGACCAGCCCCAGCTTCAGCTTCGCCGAAGATTCAATCAGCTCGGGACAAAGGCTAGTGAACTCCTTGATGGGAAGCGCTACATTTTCCGCAAGAGACAGCGAGCTGAATAGCGCACCTGACTGATACAGAACGCCAAAGCTTCTCGATATCTCCATTTTGGCGTCCTCGGACGCCAGGACAATGCTCTCTCCGTTTATCAGAATCTCGCCCTTCATAGGCTCGTTCAGGCCAATCAAGTGCTTGAGAACGGTGCTCTTCCCACAGCCCGAACCTCCGAGAATCACAAAAATTTCGCCCTCATAAACTTCGAAATTCAGATCCTTCAGCACGACAAAATCGTCGTATCCTATCGTCAGATCACGCACTTCTATGACCGCTCTGCGATCCATGCCGGCATTTGAGGCGCATTTCACTTTAGTCCCCGCGATGGTTCATCTTCGCCAAAGTGCCGGCAATCTGCGCCAAAATGGGGTTTTGGACAAAAAAAAGACTTTTCGCCAGATTTTGTTTGCATTTCCAGACTTTAGCAAGGAAACTTGTTTTTTCAATCGCCTCTATCTTCTAAGGAGAAAGAATGATTGCTAAAAACGAGCTCCATGCCTATGCTCCGCCAAAGGAGCTAAAGTTCTTTTTTTGCCGCTTCACATTCGTAACTTCGCCCTTTTTACGAATTAAATCCTTCGAGATTTCCGAAGCTCCATTTCTAACCGAATCCAAACACGAAGGCGCCAGGCCTACTGAAGAAATCAAGAAGATTGAGGCGGATCTGCGAGATCACATTGACGGAAAAATAACCGCGCCCCCGATCGAAGCCCTCGACATCTCGGTGATGACTCCCTTCCGCCAAAAGGTCCTTTGCGAACTCCGCAATAAGATCCCAGCAGGTGAATTTGCAAGCTATGGTGAATTTGCCAAAATTATTGGTATGCCTGGCGCAGGGAGGGCCGTCGGACAGGCGATGGCAGGAAACCTCTTTCCCATTTTTTTTCCATGCCACAGGCTGATCGCAAGCGGCGGAAAAATCGGCGGCTTCGGCCCCGGAATCAGCCTCAAAAGACGACTTCTTGAAAATGAGTCGCACTTTTTTCCTTCTAATCGCCTCTAGCATGTTTGAAAACTGAGACGAATGGCATATATTGTCGAAGCTTTAATCGTTCAATCAATTCAGGAGTTTATCAAATGTCGAGACATGCGAGCTTGAAAAGCAGTGGGAAAATCAAGTCGAAAAGAAATGTGCTGAAGAGGTTCGAAAGGGTTGACATCCTTAGCAAAGATGGACGCTGGAAACCAGGTTCGAAGGTTCTTGGCTTGCCAAAAACAAAACCGCTTGACTGAGCAAGAAAAGACGATGCCCACGCCATCAAAGAAGGCCATTCAGCTTGCGGCGATCATCTTCGTCGCATGCTTCTGCGCCTCCTTTGCACGTGCTGGAACGATAGCATTCAAGGATGGAACGGTCCTCTCGGACGCAGAAATCGTAAGCATCAGCGAGGACAGCATCGTGATAATGAAGGACAAGACCAAAAGAAGTTTTCCTCTCAAAAGCTTGAAATCCTATTCGCAGACGGATTTGAGCTCCAAAATCGCTTCGGAGGAATTTCCTGACGAGTTTTGCGACTATTCTGTCAGCATTCTCGACGTGAAAATGCCGAAATCGGGGGAAAACAAAGATGGGCAGACTGAGCAGTGCGAGATGAGCTACTCGATATCGAAGCATCCCGACAAGGCAAAAAAACTCAAGATGCCCTATTTTTACCTCTATGTCCTAACTGGAAGAGACAACGAGGCGGAAAACAGGAAGATCTACAGGTTCTGCTATCCTGATCAGGCTAAGCCCAAGGGTAGCAATTATGACCTCGCCGCAACTATGGAAAAAGTTTCCGGCTTCGACAGACCTATCTGGGGAGAGGAAGATCAGGCGTTCATGCACCGGCAGGAGCTGGGCGGAAAGAAAGTCAAATTCGATCTGAAAAAGATCGGTGAGAGGCGGATATTGGCGTACCGCATCGAAGTTTGGGGAAGCAAGGATATCGTCGCCGAAAAGTCGGAAACCGTTCAGCATCTGGGACTGGAACAAATCAAAGTCGCCTCTAAATGGTGGGAAAGATACTGACAATGCTGGGAATCAAAGCAATCGCGTCCTATATACCGGAAACACGCATATCCAACTACGACAGAACTGCGAAATTCGCAATCACTGAAGATTTCATAAACGAAAAAATCGGTGTGCGGAGCATCGCGGTCAAGGCGCCTTCCGAAGATTCCTCCGATCTCTGTGTCAAAGCCTTCCAGGCATTGCTCGACAAAACCAAGCTCGACAAAAATTCGATTGACGCGATGATAGTAGTCACGCAGAATCCTGACTTCAACATCCCCCAGACCTCGGCTATCGTCCACGGAAAGCTTGATCTGCCGGAAACCTGCGCAAGCTTCGATGTCTCGCTGGGCTGTTCAGGATATGTCTACGGACTGAATGTGCTAAGCTCTTTCATGAAGGAAAATGGGTTCAAGACAGGATTGCTCTTCACCTCGGATCCATACTCGAAAATCATCAATCCTGACGACAAGAACACCTCACTCCTCTTTGGCGATGCCGCCGCAGTTACCCTCATTTCAGACTGCGCTCCAAAATATTTGCCTGGAAAATTCACCTACGGCACAATAGGCAAAGATTATGAGGATCTCATATGCAAGGACGGAAAACTTTTTATGAACGGACGTTCCGTCTTCAATTTTGCCGCCAAGACAATTCCGCCCGATGTGACCAAGTGTCTGGCTCTTAACTGCCTGACCGTCAAGGAGATAGACCTCTTTGTCTTCCACCAGGGAAGCCTGCATATCGTTAACACAATAGCCAAAAGACTCGAGCTTGATCCTTCCAAGGTGGTCTTTGATGCCTGGGATTACGGCAACACAGTATCGTCCTCCATACCGATTCTGCTTGAAAAGGAGATTTCTAGGAACAAGGCTGGGAAAATCCTGATCAGCGGCTTCGGAGTAGGGCTCTCCTGGGCTTCGACTGTTCTCCAAAAAGCGGATTGATCCGGAGTAAATATCCACTGAACTGTCGTTCAGCGAAGGATTGCTATTATCGCAATCACGACCAATAGCTCGATAAGTGTGAATTTTCCAGCACATTTGCCTTTACCTTCCGCTTGCATCTTTGTTCCTTCTGTTTTAAGCCACGCTGGATTTTAACATGGAGCCTCCGCACGATTCCCTGACAATTAGCCTGGGTTTCAAAATCCGCGTCATATGCCTGCACAAGCCTTGCCGGACTGAACGAACGGCAATGTCAAGCGCAGATTCGGCGGCATCATCGAAAGGCTGTCGTATGGCTGTAAGAGCAGGCGTGCAAAACTTTTCCATCCATGGAAAATCATCATACATAACAAAAGAAATGTCTTCCGGAGCTTTTAGACCCGCTTTTTTCAATGCTTTCAGCGCGCCAAGACTTGCCATATCTCCTCTTACTATGACCGAATCCATTTCGACCTTCTCTGAGAGGAGACTCTCCATGGCCTTAAATCCACCCTCCTCGCTCCACGGCAAGGATTCACGAAAAAGAGCGGATGAGAAGGCCAGCTCCGCATCGGAGCATGCTTCGAGAATTCCATCGAGTGTATTTTTAACCGAGACCTCGTCCGGAGAGCTGTTTATATGCGCAAGCTTTTTTCTCCCCAATGAAATCAGATGGCGCGCGGCAAGCCTCCCCCCCAGCCTGTTGTCCATGTCAACGTAGGATAAGCCTGGAACCGAGCCTGCCGGTCCTATTGCGACGACAAAATGGCCGCGCCCCATGAGCCATTCCGCACTTTCCTTCTGGCATTCGTTCCATCCAAGAAGAATTATCTTGCTTTTCGGAATCAGACCTGGCTTCCTCTTCAGATGTTCCAGAAAAGTCTTGCCCTGCGGAATTGGAAGAAGATCGAACCTCAGTCCATGACGCATTGACGCTTTTCCCATGCCTTCGATGCACATCAGCACGTATGGATTCTCCATCAAGGGCTTTCCCACCAGCTCGAAGGCAAAGCAGGCGGCATCCGAGTCCAGGTCTATGGATTTTTTTGCCTTGACGAAAGTTCCAGAGCCATGCCTCCTTGAGATCAGGCGGCGCAGTTCCTGCACCCCGAGCGCAGTCCTGATGGTAACTCGACTAACCCCGAATATTTCAGAGAGTCTCCTCTCCGATGGGAGCTTTCCTCCATCACCAAAATCGCCCATTGCAATTGCGTGCGCTATATCCGCCGCAACTCTTTTATAATTCTTTTCTCTCATTTAGACATCTGCCCTTGCCTGTTGATTGTCAATACCACTTATAATACCACTTATTTTCTGCAAAGTCAAGATGCCATGCAAATATTTTGCAAATATTTTGAATTGAGCGCAGGGGTGCATTTCCCAAAAGTTGAAC
Organism: Victivallis vadensis; assembly: GCA_020718525.1. Classification (GTDB taxonomy): domain Bacteria; phylum Verrucomicrobiota; class Lentisphaeria; order Victivallales; family GWF2-50-93; genus DYRX01. The sequence continues at coordinate 159 of DYRX01000109.1, read as the reverse complement.
ATTGTCTCACACGAAGACACAAAGCACACGAAGCAAATAAAAATGTTGTCCGCATATCATGGCAAATGCACTGATATTAGTTTTTTACGGAGCATCTTACAGTGCCTAGTGTCCTGTTTCCTAAATAACGATACTATGTCTCTTTAATAATTCAGATTA
>DYRX01000418.1 GCA_020718525.1 Victivallis vadensis | reverse complement strand
CCAGATATTCCAACATCGCCATCGGCAAAATCTTCGGGATTAGCGAGGCCGCAGTGCGCAAGCAGATGAGGAAGTTCGGTCTCAGGCGCTCAACGCGGATCGAGTCCCGTATCTCCGACGAAGAAGTCGGAAAGATAATAGAGCTGATGAAAAAGGGCGTATTCGATGGAAGCGCATAAAAACGACTGCATAATAAAGTCATCCAAGGATCTGCTTGATGGAATGAGCAAAGACTCAGGCACCTACATCATCGATCTGCCAGAAGGCTTCCGCATAGCTGAACTCCTAGCCGAAGGCGACGGTGCCGGGTCCGACTGCAAGGATTTCAGCGGCAAATACCCGTTTACGATGAACAAGGGAAATCCTGATGTTTTTGACGCCGCCACGACGTTATCACCTTGTTTTACTGGATATGTCGGCTCCTGCATTTTGGAAAGCTATGCCCGCAAAGTATTCGAGGACGGATGCAATATCGTATTTATGGTCAGCCCCGACAGGAACGAATCCCTGCCTCTTTGCATGGGGCTGATCGACAGGCTCTATTATAAGACCCTCCCGAAACGTGACGAATATGATGATGAACTCCCTTCAGGTGTAATCGAAAGAGAGCCGGACGACCCCGTTATAATCCCCTGCCCGTTTCCGATCGGATACAGCGTCGGCAAAGGGAAGGAAAAAAACATCAGATGGACGTGCTTCTACAAATTTGGGCGGGCCGGTGCTGTGTTTGCGGATCTTCTGGAAAAGAAGATACAGACCCTGGAAAATTACGAATTGAAATCCGCCCAATGCGCCTCCGGGCACGGGGATGATAATTATCAACCTCCTCAATTACTACTTTTTCTCAGGGAATCTTTGCACTCCGGACTTTTGGCCCCCCTTGAAGAGTATTCGGATATGTACGGGAAGTATCTTGATGAAATTATACGGAACGCATTTATAGAGTCTGCCACTGATGGCTCGGCCCCTGAGACGGGGAAGTCTTTGCAATCCCGTCTGAAGCGGATTATGTCGGAATCCCTCGGCATGGTATGCCAAGACTTCAAAGTCCCGGCGCCGGAGATGTTCAGCGCTGTAAAAGCGGGGACAAGCTTCATGGATTGCCGCCAACACCTGAAGGTTAACCTTTACGACGACAAAAAGTGGCCAATTGGATTTGCTCTGAAGCTTGGTGCCGGCACATTAACCGTTGCCCCAGACTGCCACGCCGCCGGATTCCATGAAAAGACAGAGACCGATCCTGGGCACGAGCACAGCGTCACTCCTCCAAAATCCGGCGGTGAAGCAACTAAATATGCCATTGAGGTCAAGGAGGTCATCGGAGACTTCAGATGCATGGGCAAATGCCGTATTGAAATAGCGATCAACAAATCACAGACGCACAGAGTGACAGCGCATCAATTTTTACGGTTTGCAGGACTATGGGCCTGTTCTCAGAAACCGTATGGAGGATTCGTCTTTTATGGCGGAGAAGACGACTTCCTGAGAATGGATAAATCTTCCGAGCGGTCCGCTTTTCCATGTTTGTCCATCTACCGCAACGACAGCAACGGAGAGCCTGCCGGATTCGATGCGGACAGAAATGCCGCGCTGATGAAGGTGCTCAAGAATGTGCCATTCTCCGAGATCCGGAGCAATGTTCTCGCCCTTTCCAGCAAGCGTGAAAATTCCAGCATTCCCAGATGTCTGCACAACATCGAACTGCAAATTTCCAAGGAAACCTTGGATAAGTTGGAAAAAATCGAGTTCGCCAAAACCGACAGTCGCGCCGCCGACTACGCAAGCACCAAAAAAGACTTCTTCAGCCTTCTCTGCAATGCCTTGAATCCGTCTAGCGAATAGCCGACGGCGGAGCCTCCGCCTCTTCAATCTCCATCCCTGTATCCAGCCTTAAATGCGGCACGGCATTTCCTTTCCGACTATTAGTCGACTATTAGTCGACTAATTAGTAACCCTTTGTCCCTCAACAACATACATTGACATACCCTCAAATTTAACATATAATCAGGGCAGTCAAAAAACGAAATGGAGGTGCAAATGGATGGAAAGCATGCAGAGCTTGTGCTCAAGGCAATCGAGTGCAAGAAGGCCGAACGCGTCGAGGATGCAATTGCCGCACTGGAGGGCAAGATCCAAGGCAGAAGGGCTGGAGCGGAGAAACGTGGGAGAGAAACCCAGGGCTTCATGACAATCGCCGAAGCTATGGAATTTCTCAGGTTGTCAAGAACCCAGTTGTGGAAGCTCCGCCGGGTCGGTCTTCCCAGCTATAGAATTGGAAGAAAAATTCTCCTGAAGGCGGACGAGCTGGTCAAATGGATCGAGGGACGGCAGCTGGGAGGGGAAGCCCATGAATGACATCTTCAGCTCCAACAACAAGGTTGCGCGATGACATTCGAGACGCATCCCACCTACTTCGAGCGCACGCAGTTGTTTCTTAAAACTGTGCTCGGGTGCAGCG
>DYRX01000108.1 GCA_020718525.1 Victivallis vadensis | reverse complement strand
ATTAAATCATGCCTATTTTCGATGCGGATTTGGCTTGACGGGAATAAGGCGATACACTAGAATGCAACGAGTTTTCTGCGATTGCACTCCCTCTCCCTGTGATGCTGAAGGACAGCATTTATATCCGCCACTAATTTGCTTTCCGGGAAATCTGGACTATGATTTCTGCATGAAAACGGAACTCATGAACAATGCCCAATGCGATTTGAACAATGGCGGGAAAATTCTCGTCGTTGACGACGATCCCTTCATTGTCAAACTTATAATCAGGGCGCTCCGAAATGCGGGCTTCAGCGAAGTCGAGTCGGAAAATTCCTCCGAAGCCTGCCTGAAGCACTTCGAAAACGAAAGGCTTGCGGATTCGCAAGTTTCCATCGTGATATGCGACGTCCTCATGCCCGGCATTGACGGATTCGAACTCTGTGGAAAAATCAAAAAGAACTCGCCTCAAACCCATGTAATACTAATGTCGGGATACGAAATCCATGACATTTCGAGCAGGCTTATTGACTCAGGCGCCTCTGATTTCATGATCAAGCCCTTCAACACCGACGAACTTGCCGTGAGGACCCGTCTTCTTTTAGCAAGAAGCAAAACTCAAAAAATTCCAGCCCCCTCGCCGATCCAGCTAGGAAGCTCAGGTTTTATAAAGGTGAGAAATTCATTTTCTCTGCCTTACATCGGAGACAAAATTGCAGACTACGTCGTGATTGATTTTCTTGGATGGGGGCAGAGCACGGTTATCTACAAGGTAGTTTCGCCGGACAGCAAAAAGGTCTATGCACTGAAGATGCTGACAAAAAAAGCGCATGAAAACCAGGAGATATTGAAGCGCTTCGACAACGAGATCTCCATCCTTTCAAAGATATCGCACGAGAATGTCATCAGCTATGTGCTCGACGCACGAGAGACGGGGACACATTTCCTTGTCATGGAATTCGTCGAAGGGATGGATCTTGAGGAGCTTCTCGTAACCAAGGGGCGGATGGGCGAAGAGGAGCTTGCCGTCATACTGCTCGGCGTCGCCCGCGGGCTCGCGGCGATACATGAGAAAAACATAATACATAGAGATGTAAAGCTGAAAAACATTTTATGCGATCTGAAAAACAAGACAGTCAAAATAAGCGATTTTGGCATCGCTCTTGAGTCGGAGTCTCTGCATCTAACGATGGATGGCTTTGTCGTGGGGACTCCTCTCTACATGGCTCCAGAACTCCTGGCCGGTGTACAGCCAAGCGTATCGAGCGATATCTTCTCGTTCGGCGCAACCGCATATCATCTCATAGGCGGAACGCCTCCTTTCACAGCGAAAAATAGAAGCGAGCTTCTGGAAAAGATGAGAAGCTCTTTGCCACCGCCAATATCTTTCTACCGCAGTGATTTGAAAAATGACTGGGATTCTCTGATAAGATGCCAATGTCTTGCCAGAAGTCCAGTGTGCAGACCGGTTTCGATGGCGGACGTGGTGAAGCAAATAGAATCTTTCAGAGAAAATCTTTGAACGCGGAGACCGGCAGGCAAAATTCGTGAACCTGGAGCAAAAAATACAAATTCTTGCCGCCTCTGCCAAGTACGACGTTTCCTGCGCATCCAGCGGAACATCAACGAAGAGAAATTCAAACACGGGTTCCTGCTCTTCCGGCGGTATCTGCCATAGCTGGTCAGAAGACGGACGCTGTATTTCTCTGCTGAAAATCCTTCTCTCAAACAAATGCATCTACGACTGCGCATATTGCGTGAACAGACGATCGAACGATCAGCCTAGAACAACTTTCACGGTCGAGGAGATCGTCGGACTCACCATGGACTTCTACAGGAGAAACTATATAGAGGGACTCTTTCTCAGCTCCGGAATTGTAGGAAGCCCGGACGAAACCATGTCCAGAATGGTGGAAGTCGTACGCAGACTCCGCATGGCCTATGGCTTTGGCGGCTATGTCCATCTGAAGGCGATCCCAGGCGCAAGCAGGGCGCTCATTGACTCCGCAGGACTGCTTGCCGACCGAGTCAGCGTCAACATCGAACTTCCATCAAGCGAATCCCTCTCGAAGCTAGCTCCTCAGAAAGCGAAAGATCAGATACTTCTTCCAATGGGCAGAATTGCTGACTCGATCGCCGAAAACAGGCAGGAAAGAAAGAAATACAGGGGAAGGGCAGGCATGCCGCTTTATGCACCTGCAGGGCAAAGCACTCAAATGATAATCGGAGCAAGCCCGGAATCAGACAGACATATCATAAGCCTGTCAAAGTCGCTGTACAGCGCCTATTCTCTCAAAAGAGTCTATTATTCGGCATATGCGCCGGTCAACTCTGACTCGAGACTGCCCCCGCTCGAATCCCCTCCGCTCCTCCGCGAACACAGGCTCTATCAGGCAGACTGGCTTCTCCGCCTCTACGGTTTCGAGTGCGATGAGATCCTGCCGTCCGACTGCCCCAATCTCGATCCGGAACTTGACCCAAAATGCGCCTGGGCTCTCAGAAATCCACAATTTTTCCCAATTGACATCAATTCCGCATCCTATGAGGAACTTCTCAGGGTTCCCGGAATCGGACTCAGTTCGGCAAAAAGAATCATTATGGCTAGAAAAAGCTCTTTCTTCGATGAAAAATTTTTTGAAAAAACTGGAGCGACGCTTAGAAAAGCCCTCAATTTTGTCAGCTTTTCTGGACGCATTCCGTCAAAACTGCTTGCGCCCGACTTCCTCCGAGCTTATCTTAGCTCCAAACGGGACAAGCGCTTGGCAAACAATTCACTCCAGGGAGAATTAGATTTGGCGGTCTGATGCCAGATGCGCCTTCCCGAGCTTTCTAGCGGATCAGAAAGCATAAATCTTTTTGAATCGCCATTTTTTCCATGTTTTCACATAATCAATGACAAATTGAGGCAGAAATAATGAAACTGATAGATGATCTTTTCAATTCCTGGTGGATAGACAGAGGAATGCACCGCGAATGCGACGCGATTGTTTTCGACATTGACGGAACACTGATCTCGGGCAAACGACCCCTGCCAGGATCTGAGCGGCTGATTTCATGGCTCCATGAGACAAAATATCCATTCTATCTCCTGACCAACGATGGAAACCACTCTACAGAGGAAAAAAGTTCCATAATGCGCAACGCCGGACTCGATATTTCTCCTGACGACATCGTCTCATGCAGTTCCGCTCTGAAGCCATACGCCGAAAAAAACGGATTGAAGGGATCAAAATTTTTCATAATGGGCGATCTTGGTGTGCCGTGCTATGCGGAAAAAGCTGGACTTCTTCCGGAGAGGGATACTTCCCTCATTGATTCCTGCGACGGCGTTATAGTTGGCGAAGGCTCCTACGACTGGCAGACGAATATTTCAGCGGTCATGAATTTCTTCATCAAGAAGCCGAAAGCTCTTCTCCTGGTTCCAAATCCCGACAGCTACTGGCCGAATGGACCACAGGGAGAGATCGGGATTGGCGCCGGCGGAAAAGCGAGATTTCTGCGCACAATCCTAGGGGAATATGGAATCCCTCTCGCTCCAATCTACTTCGGCAAGCCTTACGCGGCGATTTTCAGACACACATATGCCCTGCTCAAAAGCGGCAGGAATCTCAAGTCATCCAACAAAAGACGGGTGCTCATGCTGGGAGATTCATTGCGCTCCGACATAAAAGGAGCCAAATCATTCGGCTTCTCCACCGCACTGCTTCTGACAGGAATCACCAAGAAGGAGCATCTATCCAAACTGCAGAATAATTTCATGCCCGAGCTGGTTTTCCATTCTCTAGCTTGAACATTTGCGCACAATTATATCATGTGAAAATGAAAATGGGAGAGATCTGAGTGATTTCGATTTCGTAGCCGTTAAGCTTGCTGTGGGTAGGAAGGCAAGCAGTGTCTGTTTATGGATAGTATGCAAGTCTTTCCGAGACTGGCTCGAAGGGGGGCATTTCCCAAAAGTTGAACATTGTCTAACACGAAGAGAAAAATATTACTGCAGTCAAATCTGCAATTGTATTTTCGCAACAGCTCCTAAGTCTCGTACGTCTGCAGATAGCCGCCCGCCTGAAAAAAGGCGAAAAAGTTCCACTGAAAAATCACGGAGATTCAGACATCTGAACTTTTTCACGTTCACAGCGGAGCGGTTCACGTAAGCTTACACGATGGACGAAACACGCAACACGGGAACGCTTACGTGAACGGTGGCATTGAAGCGGGAGAATCCGTTATTTCCCATATATTCATCGGATGACAATCCCGGAATGATCGAGGTCTTTTCATGACTCTTATGACTTCGGCCGCATTGCTCAGTTACTTGGCGAATGCGGCAAGGATTGACGGAAATATGAAGCATGCACCCAGTGGAAGCGCCTGTTTGGATGATTGCATCAGCACATTGTGATCACTGCCATGACTTCGAGATCGCAGTCTCCGACAGAGCGGATCGAATGTCCCTTGCCGTGCCCGGTGAGGATGGAATCCCCCTTTTCGAGGCGATGTCTTACTCCGTCGTCGTCAACCTCCGCAGTGCCGTTCAGTATGACGAAAATTTCCTCCTCGTTCTCGTGCTTGTGGAAGCCAATACTGCTTCCGGGAGAAAGGATCAGCTTTGCGAAAAGCCTGTTTTTCGCCTTGATCTCGTCGCCGGGCTCCCAGAGCTTCTCGATTGTGACTTTGCCTTCGCCTCCGCGCATTTTTTCGCGGACTTCACTCTTGTATTCGGTCTTTTTCTTGATCATATGGGGTAATCCTTTCTGTTTCCTTTGGGGAATTAAAGCCATGAATATTGCGAATTCCGCAAGCAGATGCAGTTAGAAGGATCCGAAGCCTCCTCCGCCCCCGTCCTCGCCTCCTCCTTCGTCTCCTTCGCCGCCTTCATCTCCGCCCATCGCCTGTCTCGCCTCAATTTTTACGCTTGGCGCGGCAGTGAGATAGAGCATGAACATGAAATTATGCTGATTGCTTGCTTCACCCATGTCGGTCTTTCTTTGCCTGAGCGCATATTCTATAGCGGCTTCCCAGCAGTGAAGTTTCCGGATCAGCTTGATCCTGGCCTCCTCGAAGGCACCGTAATAAATGTTGTACGTCGTGAAGAATTCGCCTCTCGTCTTCTTGTTGATCGGAAACTCGATTCCGAAGGTGACCTCATGATTTTTTGTGAATTTTCTGGAGAAGTCGGTGCCGGATGTGATGTCGGTCAGGGAACTGCCCATGGAATAGGCTCCGCGCTGTTCGTAGTTGTCCTGGTAGTTGTGCCTTGCGACAAGCTTCCATTCGCTCGTGATGTTGTAGATGAAGTCTGTCTTTATCTTGTCTAGCGTGGCGTTTCCGGAATCAATGAGAATGTCGGATCGGATTGTGAAGTCAGAAGTCGGATTGAACTCGAAAATGGTTCCGAAATCACCAAAATTGTTGAAACCCTCCTGCTGGTTGAAATGAAAGTCAATGTAGTTTTCCATGGATGCCCAGGTGAAGATTTCCTGCCTCTTGACTTCGCCGCGCCTGGTCTGCAGTCTGTTCAGCATTCCAAGCCTGAGAAAATTCTGCTCGGTGATCCTGTCTATGTCGTCGAAGTAGTAGAGCTTTTCGCGGCTGACCGATGGAGAAGGCAGAAATTCGTAGTTGAAATACGGCTGTATGACATGGCGCAGTCCGTCGAGCTCAAGAAAGGGGCTTTTCACATCGTTCCAGGCTCTGTATATCTTCGTGTTGCCTTCGAGCCCGAGCTCGCCGGTGAACCTGAATTTGTCGCCCCCCTTGCTGTCGTAGTTCACGACGTCGCCCGGAGGCTCTCCCTGCCCATCGTTGTCAACGGTGTACATTGCGTCAACATCGTCTTGATTGATTTTTTTCTTGGATGACTTTGAATAGTATGTGAGCCTGAATCCGGCGCGCGGCAGAAGGTTCAGCCAGTCAATCGAGAATGGGTAGTAGAACATGTGAAGCGTGTCGAAGCGCGCGGATTCGTAGTCCTTTGGATCCACCATATTGCCTGCCAGTCTGGGCTTGTCGTATTTCCGCCAGCTCATCATCAGGTAATCGAATGTGGTCTCTCCCTGATAATAGATGTTCTTGAAAAGCTCCTGGCGCTGTATGTCCAGCCTCAATTCTGGAAGCCTCTGCACCTCGGAGAAGAAGTTGTTGACGCGCGGTCTCACGTTAGCCGAAAGGCTGAAGTGGTCGAACTGATACTCGAGATCCGCGAAAGTGACGGGCTGTGGATCCGTCTCGTTTCTTCTACGCATGAAATCGGAGAGAAAATTGATGTCGCTGAGCTTGTCGATCTGTCCTCTGAAATCCATTCTTGGCGTGAGATGGTTCATGTGGCTGAGCTTGAGCTCGTACCTGTTCGGCTTTATGTCGAACCTGCCCTCGTACATCTGCGGATCCCTGTCGTAGATCCAGTAGATGAACGCGTCTGTCCTCGTGTTGTCCGTTCTCGCCTTGATATTGGTTCCCACTCCGAAGCCGCGCCTCGAGTACCAGTCCGCAAGAAGGGTGCCTGTGACGTTCGGGTAGTCATAGAGACGGAAGGTCTTCCGCGTTTTCACAAAATATCCCCAGTCGTGATCTTGTCCCGCCTGAATCTGCCAGCCGAAGCTTCCCTTGCCTGGCTTGTAGAGCACCGGCACCCACAATATTGGCACGTTGCCGATCCAGAACACGCAGTTGTATGCCCAGACATCGAACCTTTCGTGGCTTCCATCTCTCAACTGCTTGAAATCATGGTAGCCTTCCTGTGGAACAAGCCTGAGACGACCGGCGGTTATTGAGTAATGGTCGTGATCCTCAAAAAGATATTCGCAGGTCGAGACGCGCGCATTTTTGACCGTGATTGTGGAGTCTGGCTCCCTCTCAGCGCTTTCGCCGATGCAGTAGTAGTCCTCGAATCTGCCGATGTAGTGCCCGAGATTGAAGTAGCCAGTCTTCAAGTTTCCCTCCGCCCGCTCGCCTTCCCATAGGGCGTTCTCCGACTGCACTGTTATTCTTGCCTTCTGTCTGCCGGTCGGCGTGGTGAAGCGCTCTATCAGCTCAACCTTGAGCTTGGGATCCTCTTCGAGCTTCTCCAGCTCGCTCAAGTCAACCTGCCTCTCATTTTTTTCGCGACGGACAAATCTCACTCGGCCAAGGGCTTCAATGTTCCAGGATTCAAAGTCTATGATGACCTTGTCGGCGGTTATGAGAATGTTGTCATACTTGATGACCGCATGCCCGTCGCCTATCAGGTTGGTGCCAACAACTTCAAGATTGTCCGCCGACGCGTCAACGCCCGCGCTTGAAAGAGAACCAAGCACGGCGCCAGCCTGGGCGTGAAGCCGCTGTGAAAAGAAGCTGAAAAAAAAGAAAAACAGGACAAGCGGCAGGAGCCTGCCTGAAATAAAATGGCGATTTAATCCTGATAAAAGCAAACTTTTCTTCCCTTCTTCATGTCTAAGGGTTTCGGTCTCATGCATGGCAGGCGACTTCCGTGCCGAAATCGCGCAATATAGTGGCAATACCGCAAAATAAAACTGGAACTAAGAAGAATTGGAGCTATTTTCTGAAACTGCAATCACAATCAAAGGGCTTACTATGACTATGAAAATTCCGGATCTGCTCAAAATTGCGCCGTCCCTCTGCCTGATCGCGCTGGCATGCGGATGCGCATCAACATTTCATCGCGAAGCCGCCATGAAAGAGCTTTGCGATTTGACACCATCACGAGAAGACAGGCATGATCAGACGGAAGCCTCGAAGCCTCCTTTCAGGCTCGCCGTTTACTGGGACATGGAAACAATTGACAGCTCCGGCAAATTTATAAACAAAAGACACTGGGAAAACTCGGACGGACTTGTGATGGTGCCATTTCTCAACCAGCTCAAGAAGAAGAACATCATCACGGACTTTTTTCTTCTGCCATACGACAGGTATGCCCAAAAAGACATTGACAGCATCATAAAACAGGCGGAGAAGGACAATGCCACGGCTCTTCTCTGCATACGCTCGGTAACTTTCGTTGACTGGTACTACAATCCAGCCGGGCTTCTCGATCTGACCATTCTGGGTGCCTTCTGGTTCCCGGGCTCAAACAGGGACGCCCTTGTTCTTCTGAGATGCGATTTCTGGGATCTGTCCAAGAGAAAATGCTTCTTTTCTCTATACTCCGAAGGCGAGAAAAGAACTGTCGGTCCGACTTTCATTATCAGCTCCACTCCCGCCTTCAACAAGGCCAAGCTTAAAGCGCTGTACAACATGATGAAGGCTCTGAACCAGCAGATTCATCCCAGCTTCGACATAAAACTGCTGAAGTAAGCGGCACTATGAAAGTGCAAGCCCTCAGATGAAAAAAATATCCCTCCCCGACTATCATGTCCACACAGCCCTCTGCAAGCACGCCTGCGGAGAGCCGTCCGATTATGTCCGCCGCGCAATCGAGATAGGATTGCCTGAACTTGGCTTCTCTGACCACTGCCCATGGCCGGCAGGCTTCGATCCCAATTATAGGATGTTCCCAGAAGAATACGGAAAATATCGCAAAATTGTAGAGGATGCCAGAAAAGAATTTCCCCAGATTCCAATCCGCTACGGCATCGAGCTCGACTGGGTGCCTTCCGGCATGGACGAAGTCTGGGAAAACCTGCGCACAGAAAAATTCGACTACCTCATCTCCTCCGTCCACTATGTCGAAGGCTTCCCTTTCGACAACCCGGACTTTGTCCAGGAATGGAAAAAAGACGGTGTCACTGAAATGGTTTGGAATAATTATTTTGACTCCTTGAAGAAAATGATCCTGGATGGAGGCTTCGACATCATCGGTCACTTCGACCTCCCAAAAAAATTCGGGCACATTCCAAGAAATTATGATCAGATCCTGAAATCCGTCCTGCCAGAACTCCTTGATCTTGCCGCCAATAAAGGCGTCTCAATCGAAATCAACAGTGCAGGCCTCAGAAAAACGGCCGCCGAAATTTATCCTTCGCTGGAAATTCTCAAGATCGCGAGAAAATGCGGCGTTGCAATATGTTTCGGCTCCGATTCTCACAGACCGGAAGAAGTCGGGGCAGATTTTGACAAGTCCTTGCAGTTGGCAAAGGACGCAGGCTACACTGAGTCCATCAGATTCCGGGAGAGACAAAAAATCCCATTTCCACTACCTGAACTACCATAGATGGAACAATCTTTTCTGAGGAACGCAGAATGTGCGGAATTGCCGGAATAATTGACGGAGGGCTTGGATGCCAGCCGCAAATCATGGACGCATTCACTGACGCCGTGTCGCACCGCGGACCTGACTCGAGAGGAGTTTCCTTCTTCGATCAGAACGGAGCACCGGCTGAAAGACCGGACTCCTTCCGCCTTGCCCTGGGACATCGGCGCCTCTCAATCATTGACCTTTCCGACTGCGGGCGACAGCCCATGTCTGATCAGGACGGAAAATCCTTCATCGTCTTCAACGGAGAAATCTACAATTATTTGGAGCTGAGGGCTGAGCTTGAAAAATCCGGAGTGACATTCAGTACGAAGACCGATACCGAAGTCCTCATGAAGTCCTATCTCGCCTGGGGAGCCAAATGCCTGTCCAAGTTCAACGGAATGTGGGCGTTCCTCATCTACGACCGCAGAAACGACACGCTTTTCATCTCGAGAGACAGGCTTGGCGTCAAGCCGCTCTATTACACACGCCTGGCTTCCTCCGGATTCGCATTCGCGTCCGAAATCAAGCAGTTCCGAAAACTGCCCGGCTTCAGAACACGCCCAAACGAGGCGCTATGCGTATCATATCTCTCCTCGGGCTACGAAAATCCTCCTGAAACATTTTATGAAGGTGTCTATTCGTTTCCCCCGGGACATTATGCAACGATTGATCTCAAGTGCCCTAAGGTTGAGCCAAAAAGATTTTGGGATCCCGATGCGATACAGATTGAAAGTCGGGACGACAGCGAGTTCGAAAGCGGAATAAGGCGCATCTTCTCATCCGCGGTCCGCTTCCGTCTGCGCTCTGACGTGCCTGTCGGCGCCTGCCTCTCAGGCGGACTTGACTCGTCTTCGATCTTCGTCGAGATGAGGAGACTTGAGCCGGAGCTTTCCCTGACCGCCTTTTCCGCCTGCTTCGACGATCCTTCGGCCGACGAAAGACCGTACATGGAAAAAATCGTCTCCGCCACCTCCTCAAGGCATGTCAAGGTTTTTCCGGAAGCCTCAAATCTATCGGCAGACTTCGATCTTTTTCTAAGCCATCACGACGAGCCAGTGTCGAGCATGAGCATGTATGCACAGTTCATGGTGATGAAGGCGGCTCGCGAAAATTCCGTTCCGGTTCTTTTGGACGGACAAGGCGGCGACGAGCTTTTTTCCGGCTACTGGCCGTCCTATATGCTTCTGCTGAACGGACTTGTGAAAAGAGGCATGCCGCTGAAAGTACCTCTTCATCTGCTTGGAGCAATGCTTCCGGGCGGAAATCCTGATTTGATCGGACAGATCGCGAAGAATTTCTGCGAATTCCGCAGGCGGAGCAGGCGCGAGCTTTCCTATGCGCTTTCAGACAAGGCGCTCTCAATCGCGGAGAATCTCCCTCAGTTGAAGTGGCATATCGAGGCGGGACAGCTTTCTCCCCCGGAGTACCGAAAAGCTGAGCTCTTCAGAATACATCTTCCAAGACTGCTCAAATGGGAGGACAGGAACTCCATGGCATTTTCCATAGAGTCGCGCGTGCCTTTTCTCGATGTGAATCTTGTTGAATTTGTCCTTTCCACTCCTCCCGAAACAAACATGCGCCGAGGATGGACCAAATACAATTTCAGAAAGGCGATGAACGGAATTCTTCCACGGGAAATCTGCTGGCGCAGGGACAAAAAAGGCTTCGAGACGCCGCAGGATTCCTGGATGAAGTCCGGAGACTTCCATTCAACTCTCCTGAACTGGACGGCAAAGAAGGAGCATCCGGCTTCTGTCTTTGTTAAAAACGACTTTGCCGAACTGCGCCGTTCCGTGGAAATGAAAAGATTCGACTCATTGCCGCTTTTCAGGCTCTTCTGCCTCGACAAATGGATGGAGAACTGCTTTTAATCTGAAATATTCCGGGCAAAACAGAAAAATACGAAATGCATGCGAGGGCAAAATGAAAAAAGAAAAAAAAGATCCGGCGCAGGACGCCGTTCCCCACTACAGGGGACACAGAGACCGCCTCAGAAAACGTTTTGTCAGTTCGGGCGACTCTATGGAGAACTACGAGCTTCTCGAACTACTTCTCTTCCACTCGATTCCTAGACGCGACGTCAAGGAGCTGTCCAAGAAAATCCTCGACCATTTTGGCTCCCTCTCAAAGCTCATGTCCGCAAGCTATGACCAGCTTCTCGCAGTCAGGGGAATCAGCGCCAACAGCGCCGTTTTGATTCTCCTTGTCAGAGAAATGATGGCGCGCTATTACGGCGACACCGCCCTCGAAGGAGACGTCCTTAGCGAGCCCGGACTTGTTGCGAAATTCGCAAGAGCCAAGCTCGCGCATCTCGGGCACGAAGTCCTCATGGCAATATTTGTCAACGCCAAAAACAGGGTCTGCGGATTTGAGACCATCAGCGAGGGGACGACAGACTATGCCGTCGTGTATCCGAAAAAGATCGTCCGCAGGGCGATCGAAAGAAATGCGTGCGGAATAATAATATCCCACAATCATCCAAGCGGGGACTGCGATCCGTCACAGGACGACATTTCCCTCACAAGAAAGACTCATGACGCGGCGAAGCTTGTTGATCTGCGACTGCTGGACCATGTAATCGTCGGAAAAAGCGGCTACTTCAGCTTCGTCGAAAAAGGAATCAGCTTCTAGATTTGCTTGTGCGGAAGGACTTCCGCCAGGCAAATCTAGTGTCCTGTCCCTTAAATACTAATCGTAATACACTTGAATAATTTAACCGGCTGTGCCGGGACGTTCCAAGACTCGCTATCGTTGTCGTAATCGCTATCGTAATCGCATT
>DYRX01000107.1 GCA_020718525.1 Victivallis vadensis | reverse complement strand
ATATATCATGCCATTATATAAATGTAAAGTTTATTTTGCAACGATCCCTTAGTATGCGCAAAGCAGGCTATCTACGGGAGGCGGATGATTCAGAGGTGCTTTTCCATGCAAGAGGGTCTTCGGGCCAGGCATGTTTCGGATATCGCCCTCTCATGTCTTTGCGCACCAGGTGGTAGGAGCTACGCCAAAATCCGGGGAGATCGGAGCATGTCTGAACCGGTCTCATCGCGGGGGAAAGAATTTTCACCACAAGCGGCATGCCGCCTATGCGAGGATGCTCCAGAGTCCCGAGAAGCTCCTGAAGCTTCGCCGAGACAACTGGAACTCCAGATTCCTCATAGGCGACGCGCACTGTTTTTCCATTGCTCAGCCTGATCTTCAGCGGAGCAAGCTTGTCAAGCATCGAGAGCGCCCTGACTCCAAGCAGTCTCCTCACTTTGTCAAGAAGAAATCCAGGTCTGGCAAATTCTTCATAAGTCTTTACGCCACCAAGATTTGATGAGATAAGATCGCAGGCCTGCTCCGAAATATGTTTTTCATCATAGGCCGTCCAGTCTTCTGAAATCCCAAGCTTTCTGAGAAAACTGATTCTGGCGAAGAGCTCTTTGCAAGCCGGACAGAAAGGGAGTGCTCCTCCGCATATTTTTCTTGCGCCTTCAATGAGGACAGCCGCAACCTTTTCAGGATCCGGAATTTCCAATGGAGATTCTTCGAGGACAATCTCTCCCAGACGGCGCTTGAGCCGGGATTCGACCATGCGCTTCTTTTCATTCCAGACTATATGCTCCGATACTTCGATTCTCTCTGCATGCCAAAGACTTATGTCCTCTCTAGATATTGGCACGGCAAGATGGATCTTCGCATCGCTGGATCTGTTGTCCAACTTGGCAACTACAATGAACTCCGACTTGCATAGAGCTTCCGGATTTGCGAATTTCGCAGATCTGCCGCTGGCGAGAAGATATATGCCTTCCGTCCCCTGCCTCCTCCTCGCAATCCTGTCCGGATAGGCGAAGGAAAGAATGACTCCATGCATGTCGCCGGAATTTCTTGTTTTTGGAGAATCCTGGGAAAGGGCGACCTTCTTCTTGAGGAGCGAGGAGATTCTTCTCAGTTCGGATGCGGTCCCGCGGTCAGCGCCATCATGGCTCATGGATCCGTCCAGAAGAGCCGTCCTGAGCCTTATGTCGGCATTCTTCGACTGCCCGGTCCCGCCCCGGATTATGTCTTTCTCCTCGACAATCGCCGCAATGTCGCATGCGAGATCTGCGGATCCTGATTCGGCGGATCTGAGAAGCATGGCGGCAAGACGCGGATGCACGCCTAGTCCTGCCATTTTTTTTCCATCCCCGCTTATCCTGCCATTTTTCTCAAGCGCGCCTATCTGGAGCAAAAGATTTCTAGCTTCTGCGAATTTCGCAGAATCTGGCGGATCAATCCAGCGCAGGTACGACGGATTTTCAACGCCCCAATGAGCCAATGCCAAAGCCAGAGGAGCCAGGTCCGCATCGAAAATTTCCGGCGGATCAAAGTCTGGCATTAGCTTGCTGTCCGACTCCTGCCAAAGCCTGATGCATCTGCCGGGACGCGTTCTTCCTGCGCGCCCCTTCCTCTGCTCGGCGGAAGCCTTGCTTTCGCGGACAGTTTCAAGCCCGCTGAGTCCTGTCGACGGCTCGAAGACAGATTTTCTTGAAAGCCCCGAATCAATGACTGCGTCAACTCCGTCAATGGTTATGCTCGATTCGGCGATGGAGCTAGCAAGAACGATTTTTTTGAAGCCTGCGGGAACAGGCTTGATGGCGCGGTCATGCGCTTCTTTGCCGAGATCTCCGTAGAGCGGGCAAATCAGGACGGCGCTGTTTCCGGAGTATTTTTCGCGGAGGAGCTTTTCGGCTCTTCTGATTTCAGGCGCTCCAGGGAAGAAGCAGAGAATTCCAGAGGCGCCGTCTGCAAGCGCCAATCCTATCGCATCTGCCATGCGGAGATCGAGGAACTTGTCTTTGCCGGAAAGATATCCTGTCTCGACGCTGTAGCTTCTCCCCTCCCCTTCCACGATTCTTGCGCCGGGCAGAAAATCGCGGAATCTGCTTCTGTCAAGCGTTGCCGACATGAGGATGATCTTGAGATCGTCCCTCAGATTCTCGGAAAGGTCGAGGCAGAGTGAAATTCCAAGATCGCACTCCAGCCCCCGCTCATGGACTTCGTCAAAGATCACAAGCCCGACTCCGTCCAGCCCGCTGTCGTCCTGAAGCATCCTCAGAAATATTCCTGAAGTCACAAATATGATCCTGGAGGACGAGGAGACTCTGCTGTCGGTCCTTGTTATGAATCCGACTTTTCCGCCAGGCGCCTCTCCGTAATGCTCCGCCACGCGATAGGCAGCAGATCTTGCCGCGATGCGCCTGGGCTCCACGACAAGAATCTTCGGCTTCGGGGATTGGAGAGTATCAAGCAGATGAATTGGAAGAACAGTGGTCTTTCCAGAACCTGTTGGCGTGCAGACGATTACCAATTTCGACTCGTCCGTGGCCCTTATGATCTCCGGCAGAACATCAAAGATGGGAAGCTCTTTTCTATTCACATTTTTTTCCGGAAAGCATCTTCCTATATTCTTCAAGATTGACAGGCCTTCCTGAAATTCTAGATTCTTCGGCGGCGAAGCCCATCATATGGCTTTCAACTGACGCATGCAGTCCTGATCGCATTTCCTGCGCAGGCTTTGAAAATTCAAGATCAAGGTGCTGAACTAGCCCCGAGTCTGCGCCGCCATGCCCTCCATAGCCTCCGCTTCTGATCAGGATGTCATGGCATGTCTTCCCTCCGGAATGTTCTTCCACTACGATATCGTGTCCGCCCATATTCCTAACGCTTTCTCCGCCTTTGAGGCGCGCCTTTGTGCCACAAATCGCAATTTCACGGCCCTCGTCGAATGCGGTCATTGTGAATGTCGCGGTTGCACCGCCGTCGAAGTCCATCATGACGACCTGGTGATCCACCACGTCGTTGTCGCAATGATAGACGCATCTTCCCCAAGGGCTGACAGAAAGCCAGTCGCGGATCTCGTCATTTGAGACCGTTCCTGTTCCATCCATCACATAGGAAAGCCAGGCTCGGTGCAAGTCTAGATACAGCAATGCGTTATATCTGCATGATGGAGCAAATGGACATCCGTCGGTACAGCGGAAGGGAGCGCCTTGTGGCGCATTTTCAGACTTGAAATGAGAAAGATATCCGTAGCTGGAGATTTGACGGCAGGGATGCCCCATCATCCAGCTTATTATGTCCATGTCATGACAGCTTTTCGCCACGATCATGGGCGTGGCCTTGGATTTGACAGCCCAGTGTCCGCGGACATAGCTGTGCGCCTGATGCCAAGCGCCAACGCCCTCTCTTGCGTCGAGGGTGACGATCTCTCCGAGTACTCCGCTGGCCACAATTTCCTTCACCTTCTCGTAGAATGGGGAATAGCGCAGAACATGGCACACGAGGACTTTTCTGCCCAGTTTTTCCGCGCGATCTAGAAGGAGGAGGATTTCCGATGGGTTGCGGGCTATCGGCTTTTCAAGAACTATGTCGTAGCCGGCTTTCATTGCGGCGAGGGCGGGTTCGACATGATATGAATCCTGTGTGCCAATGATGCAGATATCGGCAATTTTCCCGGCGGCAAAAAGCTCCTTGTCGCTGGAAAACGCACGGAACCCGGGGTTTCTCGAGAGTTTGCGCAATTCCTCGACGCGGAGACGGTTCGGATCGGCGCCTCCGACAATCTTGTAGCGGTGCGGCTCAGGTGCGGCAAGTCCGCAATATGTCAATGTCCGCCCTCCGCATCCGACTCCGACGATGCTTAGAATTTTTCCCGTCATGTTTTCATTTCTCCCATGGAAAATTCAAGAAGCCCGGCCGTCCAGCTTGAAGACGATACATCTAGCGTAAGCCAGGTACAATCGGCTTTTGGGTTGCGAGGGAGCCGTCGCCTAGATGCGGTCTTAGCCGGCTTGACGAGCCGGAAATAGGAAGTCATGTCGAGTTCTGGACAGCCCATAAGGAAAAATCCTCCGTTTTTCTATAAAGTAACCCGAACCAAGGAAAAGTCAAACGCAAGACCAGGAATCCGATCTGACATCATTTTACTGGCTCATTCTAGTGCGAGGGGAAACAAATAGTGGGCGCCCCGGCATCCTTAGTCCTTTGCGTGAGCCTGACCCCGATCTGTCACGAAGTGGACTTTGTGGACGAAGTTGAGGGTGACAAAGACGAACTGCGGCGATTTCCGGGTAGGAGGGGAGGTGCCGGAGTGGGGAAAGTGGACTTCGTGGACGGAGCGGACACAGTGGATGGGGTGGACGGGGCAGGCTGTCCACCAAGTCCATACAGTCCACTCTGTCCACCTCTTTCACGGTCGTGGATTTCGCGGCACCATTGCGCTACGTCATCCGCGGTGGAACATCTACGGTCTATGAGTGCTTATCTGCACGGGGCTTCGCGTTTCCAGAGGGGCAGACTGCGCTGGCGCAGAAAATCTTCGTAGTCGAGGCGCAGTTCTTCAATGCTTGCCCTTGCGACATTTGTAAGCGTCAGCTCGGTTTTTTTTGGAAGTGCCAGAGGCCTGACCGACCTCGGCAATATTCCGGACACCGGAACGGGCGGCCTGCGCCATTTGGTCATGCGTGGGACTGCGTTTTTCGATGTATAGGTCGCAGAAGCGGACCGTTGCGTCTTAGACTAATTTGGCACCACCCGAAAGCTTTTCAGCTTCCTGTAGCCCCCATGCTTTGCTATTAAAGCGTCTTTTTCAGGCATGTTTCAATTGTCAAGTTGAAATCTTGTGATTCTAGCCCGCGAAGATAATTATTCTGAGCTTTTCCTGCTCCAATTTACGGTTCTCTCAAGAAATCTCAAGTTGCACATGACAAAGATGCCATATTTTCAGCACCGGTAACGAATGCTGTAATCTGAACTTCACCCCTCGGAATGGGGACGGGAAGAAGCGAGGAAAATTTGTGGAATCCAGAATTCATGGCTTAATTTCCGCAGGAGGGATCAATAAATGATTGCAAGAATCTCAGAGCGGCTCTGTCGTGTTGTACTTGAGATAGTGCGCCCTGTCCCTGCAAGTCTGAATTATTGACTCTCTCTCTTTTCTTCTGATGTTGAACTCCCTGCCTTTTGAATTCAGAAAATTGATCTGTTCCTGAGATATGGAGCAGTCTTTGCTTGTCGCAAGGAACGCCTCGACGAGCTGAGTGAATTCCCAAAGGGATTTAAGGGACGGCAGTCCTAGTTCCAGGCGCACCTTGTCTTCGAGAGCTTCCGCCTGTATTTTGCTGACGCCCAATCGTTCTGCGCGGCGGTCGAGCTCTTTTCTCTCGGCCATGGAGAGAGATCCGTCAATAAGGAAAAGTCTTATGACATCTTCGAGCATGGCGGCAGGGGAACTGAGGAGAGGTCCGAGGGTTCCGACGGTCGCTCCGCCGAGCGAAGCGGTTCTCGATGTCGCCGGAGAGTCCATGCCTTCGGCGATCTCCTGAATATCAAGCATCGCATACTGAGCGCTTGCATATCTGCTCTCCGGATTTTTGGAGAGCAGCTTTTCTATGATTCCCCTGACTTTGACAGGGATGCCCAGCGAGGGGTCAATGGGAGCAGGCATAGAATTCACCACGGTCTCGATGATTTTTCTGTTGTCGCAACCTGGATCAAAGCGGAAAATCTTTTTGCCTGTCAGCATTTCGTAGAAGACCGCCCCTGCCGAATAGAGATCCACTCTGTGGTCAATCTGCTTCTTCAATATTTGTTCGGGAGCCATGTACATCGGAGTTCCGACAATGTGTCTTTCGACCTCGTCGTTTATGCTGTGACTGCCCCCGACGTTTTCTGGCAGAAGCGCCACTCCAAAATCGGAAATCTTTGGTTCGCCGCGTGTTCCAAAAAGTATGTTTTGTGGCTTTATATCCCTGTGAATTACCATTATGTGATGCGCCGCGTCAAGACCGGTCAGGACTCCGATTATGATACGGATGGATGTGCCCAGATCAAGCCTTTTTTCCCTATGTATGTAGGATGCGAGGCTTCCGCCTCCGAGATACTCCATGATTATGCATGCCGAGTTGGAGTCCTCCTCGAGCGAAAAGACGTTGATTATGTTGGGATGGTCGAGCTGGGCGCCAATCCTGGCCTCCTGGGTGAAACGCTCGTAAATTTCTGGATTTTTAGCGAAAGGCTTCAGCAACTGCTTGATTGCAACCAGGCGTCCGATCTTTTTATCCTCGGCGAGATACACGATCCCGAAGGCACCCTTGCCGAGCGTCCTGCGCACCTGATAGCGCCTTTCAACCTCTGACGGCAGTTTTTCAGGAGGGGAAAACTCCAATTCATGATCATCGAGCACGAGGGTCTTTTCATTGTCCGCCGTGAAGGAGGACTCAGAATCTGCCTTGCTCTTCTCGTCGTTGCCGAAGAGCCGCTGGGCGCTAGCGAAGAATGGCTGAAAATTCATCTCTCACATCATTGATCGAGGCTTTACTTCTGATAGGACTTGTTTATCCGTTCCGCAACATCGCGGAATTTCACATTCGCCTGATATATCTTCTTGAAGGCGTCCATTGCTGTGTCGTTCTTCCCGAGCTTCTCATAGGTGAGTCCAAGGTGATAGAGCGCCTCCATCTTCTGCGCGTCCATCGGAATCATCTCCCCGATCGCCTTGTTCAACTGCTCGACAGCCATGTCCAACTGTCCATTTTCACTGAAACAGCGCCCAAGATAGACCAGCGATGGAAGCCTGCGCTGAGGATTCTTCTGCGCAAGCTGGAACTGCTGTAGGGCATTGTTTATGTCCCTAGCCTCCCAGTATGCCAAAGCCAGCTCGTAGCGCAACTGCAGATCGTTCGGATAGGAATTCACCCGCTCGACAGCCTTCTGGAGAATGTAGGCATCCCTCTGCGAGCAAATCGTGGCGATGTTGGTCTCCGCCTCCTCCTTCTTGTCCGGGTTCGCCGCAAGATATTCCTCCCATTGCTTGACAAGGACATTCATTTTTGCGACCTCGGACTTCTCGATCCCCCTGTCTATGAGAGGATCATTCGTCCCAAGCATCTCGGTCACCATGTTGAAATATTCTATCGCCTTGTCGTGCTGGTCAGACTTCTGATAAAGATCGGCAAGCTTGCGCCTCATCTCAATCGTATCCTTGCCTTCCTTCCTCTGCTTTTCATATTCCTGAATCAGATCGCCGATGTCGTCAATGTTCCTGACAATCTTGTCAGCCTGCTCTATCGTGACGGCCTGCTTCTCGTTCTTCAGCTTTGTCCTGTAGTCGTCGCTCCCGTCCTCCCACTTGCCCTGCTCCATCGTGGCAAGCGCGGCGGCTTCGCGGACTCTCTGCTGTGCCTCCAGGCTGTCTGGCATCAGATTGGCAATCTCCTGGCGGATCCTGAGGGCTTCCATCCCTTTTTTCATGTTTGCGTAGGCGCAGGCCAGCCTGTCGAGCACCTGGATGTTTTTAGAATGGTATTCCCTGGCGATTTCAAGAGACTCTATGACGATGAAATCGGCATCAAGCTGATCCGCCGCCTGGGCGCAGATAAGAAGTGCCTGAAGAGTGGAAAGGTCAATGGAAAGCGCATCCTCGGCTTTTCTCATCGCTTCAAGCGGCTTCTTCGCGGCAAGCAACGCCGAGCCGGCCGCAAGGCTGGGAGATGTCTTGAGCTTTCCCATCATCTTGCCTATCATTGAAAGCTTCGCCGTGGCTTCTCTCTCTATTTTCCTCAACTGCTGGCGCGCCTCGATGAAGCCAGGCTCCTTCTGGATAATTCCCTTCAGGAGCATGAGAGAATACTCCACATTGTTCTTCTCGTATGCGGAAACTGCCGCCATGTAATTTGTCTTCAAGCCTGACGCCACACTGTTGAGATGCTTCTTTTCCATATGATGACCCTTCTTGGATTTCTATGCTCCACGCCTACAGGAGAAAACACAAAATTGCGAAGAGCAGTCCCAACAATACACTTCCAACTAATCTTTATCAAGGAAATTTCGCCAAATGATTCTCTTAACTTGGCAGAGCTTCTCTAATGGCATTCCTCAGAGTTTGGATATATATTCTTCCCCCTCTTGAATACGCACGAAGAATATGAACATGATGAATTTGCATGACAGCATTGTGGCGATTTCCAGCGGAAGCGGCGGCGCTATATCCGTTCTGCGCCTTTCCGGCAAAGAATCGTTAGGAATCCTTTCAAAGGTATGGTCTTCAAAAAAAGATCCGGCGCGGCATCCGAGGGAGCTAATTTTCGGAAAAATTTCCTGCTTCCCCTCACAGGACACGGCAATGGCGGTCTTCATGTCCGCTCCGAACAGCTATACAGGCGAAGACATTGTCGAAATCCATTGCCACGGCGGCATAATATCCTCGATGCTCATGAAAAAAATAGTCGAGGCTGGCGCAAGGCCTGCCGAGCCGGGAGAATTCACCTACAGAGCTTTTCTCAATGGAAAAATGGATCTCACCCAGGCGGAGGCAGTCTGCGACCTCATAGGAGCGCAGTCCGAAGCTTCCGCAATGCTGGCGGCAAGACAGCTCGGCGCATCTCTCGGAAACAGAGTCCGCCAAATCAGGGAGCCCCTTGTCTCCCTCCTCGCCGAAACGGAGGCAAGGCTCGATTTCAGCGAAGAAGATCTGCTTTTTCCGGACATTGATATTCCAAAGTCATTGATTACAAATCAGATATGCGAAATCCGCAGACTGATTTCCAGCGCCGAACTCGGAAGCATCATGCGCGATGGGCTTCTCATAGTCATCGCAGGCATGCCAAACTCCGGAAAATCCAGCGTCTTCAACAGACTGCTAGGCTACGAGAGGGCGATAGTCACGGACATCCCCGGCACCACCAGAGACACTGTCGAAGAGAAAATCCTGATCGGAGATATTCCCGCAAAGCTTGTTGACACGGCAGGCATCCGCGAAGCAGACTGCATCATAGAAAACCTGGGCATCGAAAGAACCATGCTCTCGCTATCGAGGGCGAATATGATTCTCTGGGTTCTTGATGCGAGCGAGGAAAGCAGGGGACAAATTGACGCCATGCGCGATCATCTGAAAGGCAATATCAAAGCCATCGCAGTATGGAACAAATGCGATCTCCTGGAGGATTCAAAAGCCGTCCCTGAAATATGCATCCCATCTGTCCGCGTCTCAGCAAAAAATGGAGAGGGATTCCAGGAACTCATAAAATCAATTGATGAGACTGCAATGAGCGGGATTCATTCCTGCGACGACGAGATTGCCATCTCCATGCGACATCTCTGCCATTTCAAGTCGGCCGCAGGCGCGCTCGAAAAAGCCCTCGATGATTTTTCCTCGGAAGCCTATGAAACCGCCGCATCGGAAATCAGAAACGCCGTAATGGAGCTCGGCAAAATCCTGGGAGAACACAGCCAGCCCGACATACTCGGAGAAATCTTCGGACGCTTCTGCATCGGAAAATAACGGTATTTCCCACAAGTTAAGCATTGTCTCACACGAAGTAAAGAAAATCACAGTCCGCCTTGAAACTTGCCGATTGTTTTTCATAGATAAAAAGAATGGAATTGCACACGGACAGTCGGGCAAATCCGGATATATCCGTCTGTCTTATGAATATTTGTTCTTCCAGGACAGGCAAGTTTAATTCTTCCTTTGTGCCTTTGCGCCTTTGTGAGAGAATATTTCATGTGCTTTATCCTCAACTAATGGGAATTAAGCTCCGGGGGAAGTCAATACAGGATACTTGGTCCTTTGCGTGAGCCTGGCCACGTTCTGTCGTCTGTCGTTAAGCAAAGGAGCTGAGCGGAGAAATATTGCATGGTAATAATAACGCTATCCGAAATGGCGCCAGGCTTTCTGTCTGATGTTGATAATTATTACAGCAATAGCAAGAGTGTGACAACGGAAGACCCTCTGGACAACCCATAAATCATATCATAAATGTCAAATGCAAGAACTGACCCCGATCACTGACCCCGATCATCCGGCTTGACGAGCCGGAAATAGGAAGTCATGTCTAGTCTAGTTCTGGACAACCCATGAGGAAATCCTTTGTTTGCTACAAAGTAACTCGAATCAAGGGAAAGTCAAATCATGACCAGGAATCCGATCTGGCTCATTATGATGGATCTTTGTGGTCCGCATGGGAAACCGTGAATGGGCTCCCCATGTCCTCACAGCATCCTTAGTCCATTGCCAAAGCCTTGTACCCCGATCCGACCAGATCTGCTGTCGGTGTGTCACCGTTCCGCATATATATATTAATTTGAGCAATTATAATCATAGCCAACAATTATATTATTGCTGTCAAAATATATGTTTACAAATGAATAACGTGGAGATTCCGATTCAAAATATGTCAGGTCTTTATAGGGTTTGTTATTCGAATATCTTTTATCCATCCAATATTCATCATGTTTACATATATCTTCCTTTGATTCATACTTATTTGGAAATATTTTAATTATACTTGCGTAATCCATTCCAGGAGATAATTGATTCACATAATCTACTAGGTATTTATCACCTCGATGCATTATTTTATGTAAAGTGCTTGTCACCTTAAAGAAACAAGACAGATTTATATATATAATTATAGGCAAAAAAAGCAATGTCAGGCAACCAAGCCTCAATATTATATTGAATTTCTTTAGTTTCTTAATTGTTTCCTTATTCACTTAATTGCCTTCTGATATGTCGTCACTTAATTTTCTTGCAATATTTATTAGTGATGCAATCTTCATAATCATAACGATTATAATATCCACCACTTACAGATGTCACATCAAGTATTATATCCATGCAATCATAAATATCATCGGGTCTTCCATCTTCCGTTAATTCCAGAATTTCATGTCCGAGATTACCTAACATCATTGCTAGGCTGGCCAATTCGGCTTTTCTTATTGCAACACCAACAAAACAATGTTCGACTTGATTTCCAATCTGTGGAATATTTGGCGTATAAACTTGATTCATTTCTACTTTTTTACCGTTGCGACAACAAATATATTCCTTGCGCAATCTCTCATACTCCTTTGCGCCGGTGTCTCTGGCATTTTCGAGCGCGGCCTTCAAATCGTAATATAGTCTTTTAAATTCTTCTATCATATCAGTAGCTGAAAAAGATGACCCATAAGGCCAAAAAGGATCATCAGTATTTCCGACTCCTGTTCCGAATCCAGGATTTAAGAGCCCTAACTTATCCCATTTATTCATAGTATCATTCAGGCACATCAAGTATAGATTTAATCCGCCTTGTTCCTCGATCGGATCCCTGCTTATCCATCTGGCGATCAAGGGGTTATAGAATCTGAGGCCAAATCCTACATCTGGCGGTTGCCGGGTACAAGCGGTTTTCGGGGTGGGGAAAGGGCGTCGGAACCGCCTAGACGCGGTTTTAACCGGACTGATGAGCCGGAAATAGGAAGTCATATCGAGTTCTGGACAGCCCATAAGGAAATTGCTCCGTCGTTTGCTACAAATTAACTCGAATCAAGGAAAAGTCAACCGGACGACAAGGAATCCGATCTGGCTCATTTTACTGGCTCTTTATGGTCAGAGGGGAAGTCAATCGCGAGCACCCCGTGTCCACACAGCATCCTTAGTCCATTGCGTGAGCCTTGTACCCCGATCATCGACTCATGAACTCGCCGACAAATTTAGGGAGTTAGAGCAAAAATTGGAAAGTCACGATAATGGGATAGCATCTATTTTAGATGTCATGCGCCAGCTTATGGCTCCTGCACCGCTGAGGATTCTGGAAATAAATGGGTTGTGATTATTCAGCAATCAAAATTTTGCCAGTTTTTCAGTTTCTTGAGAAGTTTTTCCGCTTCCGCAGTTTTCATTCTGAAAAGCAGTTCTGAATAAGTGGCAAGCAGTTCATTGTGTGCTTCACAGCACCACAAGTTCCTGAAGGATGAGAAGCTTCGCAATCCCTCGG
>DYRX01000417.1 GCA_020718525.1 Victivallis vadensis | reverse complement strand
GAACATTGAACGTTGAAGAGATTGACTCGCTTATGGAATTCCTCGGAGCCCCTTCTGACATAGGATATGGAAAACTGAGGGCGGAACTTGGACATCCAAAACCGTGGACTGAATCCAACATGAAGATAAACATCGAGATAGGCAACGAGGCTTGGAATACCTTTGGCCCCTTCATGGCTGGAGGCTACAACGGTCCGGATTATTGGAATGATATTTTCTCGCGGGCGAAACAATCCCCGCATTACAAGCCCAATATTCTATTTCATGCGGCAGGCCAGAACGTCCAGTCAAACATGAGCGAAAAAATCCTCAAGGACACGCCAAGTGCGGACCGCTACGCCGTTGCGCCATACATCCTCCATTCGCTTGAACCGGAAGAGCTCGAGGGGCTGGGAACCGATGACCAGCTTTTTTCGTGGCTGTACGCATACGGGATTTCCCTCATGCGGAACCAGATGGCGAAGCAGGGAGAAGTCAGCAAAAAGACCGGAGTCGAGTTCTCCGTATATGAAGTCAACCACCATATAACTGGCGGAAAGGCTCCGCTCGAACCAAGAAACAAAATCGTGACCTCAATAGGCGGAGCCCTGAACGTTATAAATGGGATGCTGATCCTTATGCATGACTATGGGATAAGGACGCAGAACTTCTTCACGCTGACTCAAAAGGAATACAATGCGTCCGGAGTCGGAAATGTCCGCCTTTGGGGATCCGTACTGAGCCAGAAGAAGGGATCGGAAAGATATCGCCCAACCTGTCTCGCACTTGAAATCGCCAACAAAGCCATTGTCGGCAATATGCTCGAAACAGTGCAGAGCGGAGGCAATCCGGTCTTTTCAGCGGAAGCTAAGAACTTTCCCGGATTAAAGAAAGGGGACTTGCATAAACTTGAATATCCAAAAATCTGGAGCTATGCTTTCGCAGATGGAAACACAAGAGGACTTATCCTCATAAATCTGGATTGTTCATCCAAACAGCCCGTAGAACTGAAATTTTCCGGTACTGCCACAGATGCGCAATCCTGGCTCATGACGGCGGACAGGATTTCCGCAAACAACGAGTTCGAGACCGGAGAAGCACAGGTCAAAATTGAAGAAAAAAATATCAAGGATTTCAACAGCGGGTTCAAACTTGACCTGCCCCCATTTTCTATGCAGGTGTTCAGATGGAAATCAAACAATAATACAACTGGAGAATAAATAAATGAGAAAAAAAATCTTGGCAGTCGCGCTTCTATCAGCCTCAATTCCATTTTCAACGCTTCTTGGGGCGGACTCCCCTGTCGTTGATTTCGGGGACAACCTTTTCTGGTACGCCTTTGGAATCCCCCCCTACAGATCAGGGATAGACGAGGCTAAAAAGCCAGAAAGACTGAAAATCGCAGAGGGCGAATTCATCAACGGTCAGCCTTTCAGCATGACCATGCCGCTGAGCATGATCTCCGCGGACTACAACACGAAGGGAAACAACACCCGTTTCTACGGCGGCATGAAAACGCAGTGCTGGGACAACCCCACAAATAAATATACCTGGTCGGAAGGCGGCTCGAACGTTGACCACGAAGGCTATGACGATCTGAACTTCATGGGAGCCGCACTCGAAACACCGACCAACCGTCTGAAAGCGATCGGTGTCTGGCTATGGAAAAAAGAGGATTTCATAAATGGCGGAGACAAATATCCTGTGACCTTCGATGAGAATAGCCGCATCGGGGTCTTCCTTTCCCGAACATATCCGGTAAACGAGGAACAGGCCAAAAGACGGATTGCCGAAGGAAAAATTCCAAAAGGTGCCAGACCGTGCACCGACACTTATGCAAACCAGCAGATCAAGATCGTGCCACGCGAAAAATGGGGCGGCTGGGAGACCGTGCACATCGTGGTACAGGATGGAGAGCAGTTCTATGTCGCTGAAACCGCCTTTGAACCTTTACAACAAACACTATGTGAGATTTCTCCGGCCAAGGTGAACTGGACAAAATACAATCCCAAAGGCCCCTGGGATTTTGACTTCGACCACAAAACGGCGCTGTTCGAGCCACATACGTTCAAGGATGTCCGGGCGGCAGGCTGGATGATCTGCAAGAATACAGCCGAGAATGCCGAACTCTGGTGCAAATGGTACGGATTCGGAATGGATGCCGTAGTCAATCGCCCCGTTGAAGAACAGCTTGGATGGAATCTTCCCATGCAAAAACTGGAAAAGACAGAAGGAAAAGATGGACTTTACATGGCGAAGACAGAAGTCAGCTATGAACAGTGGCGCAGAATATGGAAGTGGGGACAGCGCAACGCATACTGCCTGCACAAAGGATTCGCATTCGACCGCGACGGCAACATGGGAAGCATGTCGGCAGACAACGGTGAGCACAATCAGAGGGAACCCGTAACAGGCATCACCTGGCATGACGCCGTCGTGTGGTGCAACGCCCTCTCGGAATATGAGGGACGCAGTCCTTGCTATTATGCCGACCCTGAATTCAAAAAAGTCCTGCGAATTTCGC
>DYRX01000106.1 GCA_020718525.1 Victivallis vadensis | reverse complement strand
ACTGATTCCTGATATAGTTTTTCAAGGAAAATAAATTCACAATTTGAATTTATTACAATGAAAAACTAGTGTCCTGGGTCGCAAATAAGTTGAAATTAAACGTGAAGCATTTTGGATGGTCAGGCTGTTCGGATTCCGGTAAGGCGATGCCGTTGCATCGTCTTCCGGATACGGACACTCTGAACGCCGAAAGGCTCACGCCGCGGGGCGGTCATGCCTCTTTCCGAGCGATTTTGATTTGGGCTGGGCGCGGCACGTCTTCAGCATTGTCCTCTAGGTCAGTATATGTGAATCTTCTTGAAAAACCGGCTGGAAAAATTGCGCAAAAGGACAATATTAGCGGTTTAGCCTCCGGACAATGCGTGTCCGGGCGCTCTTGAACGCACCCCTTCAATTCATTTGGCAAAATATGTCATCGGAAAACGAAAAGGAAGATAAGAAAAAGGAGGCTCCCAAGGGGCCGGCCGCAGATAGCCCTGAAGTTGAATTGGAGCAGTCCGAAGATGCGGAAGGGATTGCTTCGAGTTTTGACTCGGCGGACGCCAACACGCATCTGCGCAGAATGATGGACCGCAATTTCATCGAGTATGCGTCGTATGTGATCAAGGACCGGGCAATTCCGGAGATGAACGACGGGCTCAAGCCGGTCCAGCGCAGGATATTGTGGTCACTGCACAAGATGGACGACGGCAGGTTTCACAAGGTTGCCAACGTCGTCGGCCATACCATGCAGTTCCATCCCCATGGCGACCAGTCAATCTACGGAGCATTGGTAGTTCTTGCGAACAAGGACTACTTCATCGAAAGGCAGGGGAATTTTGGAAACATACTTACTGGAGACGCCGCCTCCGCCGCCAGGTACATAGAGTGCCGCCTGACCCAGCTTGCAAGGGAGACTCTTTTCAACGGCGACATAACTGAATTCACCGATTCCTACGACGGCCGCAACAAGGAGCCAGTATTTCTGCCGGCAAAAGTTCCTTCTCTCCTCATGCTAGGACATGAAGGCATTGCTCCCGGAATGACAACAAGAATTCTTCCACACAATTTCGGCGAGCTTCTGAACGCCCAAATTGCGATTCTTGAAGGACACCCCTTCGAGATATACCCAGACTTCCAGCAGGGTGGAATCATGGACGCGTCCGATTATCAGGACGGTACAGGCAAGGTCGTTGTCAGGGCGAAAATCGAGATTGACGGGCGCAAGCTGGTAATAAGGGAAATCCCCGCCTTCACAACGACTGAGACGCTGATCGCATCAATTGAGAGGGCGGCGGCGAAGAGCAAGATCAAAATAGCGGCGATCAACGACTATACCGGGGAGAAGGTTGAGATAGAAATCACTCCTCAGCGCGGCTATGAGCCAGAAAAGGCGCTGAAGGCCCTTTACGCCTATACCGACTGCTCCATGACGATAAGTTCCAACATCCTGGTGATCAGGGACAACCGCCCAGTCATGTGCACGGTTTCCGACGCGCTCAAGCAGTACACCGACAACTTGGTTGAATATCTGCGCAGGGAGCTTCAGATAGAGCTCGGCAAGCTGAACGATAAGTTCCATGAAAAGACATTGGCGCAGATCTTCGTCGAAAACAGGATATACAAGCGCATCGAGGAATGCGGAACCTACGAGCTGGTACTGGCGGAGGTAAGAAAAGGGCTTGCCAAGTTCAGAAGCATGCTGAAGCGCGACATAACAGACGAAGACATAGAAAAACTGCTTGCCATCCCAATCCGCAGAATCTCCCTCTTCGACATCAACAAGAACAAAAAAGATATTGACGACATAGTACTGGCGATAGCCGAAACGGAAAAGAACTTGAAGCGAATCAAGAATTTCACAATCAAATTCATAAAGGGGCTTCTCCAGAAATATGCCCCGGGCTATCCTCGCAAAACGCAGATTGAGAAGTTCGACAAGATTGATGTGAAGGCTGTCGCTCTCAACAACATAAAGGTCGGCTGGGATAGAAAAAACTGCTTCGTCGGGACAGACGTAAAAAGCGACGAAACCATGACCTGCAACGAATTCGACAAGCTCCTCTGCATAGAGAGAAATGCGAAATATAGAGTTGTCTCGATCCCTGAAAAGCAGTTCATAGGCAAGCTATTCTACTTCTGCAAATACGACAAGGATCAGATTTTCAACATCATCTACAGGGACAAGGATACGGACATCTGCTACGCGAAGAGGACTCGGATTCCCAAATTCATAACCGACAAGGAATATTTCCTGGCTCCGGAGGGATCAAAAATCGAGATAATCAATGCGAAGCCAGGCTATGTCTATGAATGTGTCCTGGAGGGCAAAATCCGCAAGTCCTCTCCGCCGGTCCTGGTTGACTTTGCTCAGATCCCGGAAAAAGGTACCAAGTCCAGAGGTGTGAAGATCAGCTCCAAAAAAATACTTGACTTCAAATTTGTCAGTTCCGGGGAAGATACTCAGCCACCAGCTCAAGCCGATGCTGACGGAAATATAGCGCAGTCTGACGGGGATGCGCAAGTTCCGGAACCGCCGCCTTCAGTCAACGGGAAAATTACCGGACCGCCAGTCCCGGACGAAGGAAAGCCTGTCCAGGAGGAGCTGGGAATTCTTACTTCAGATGACGATTCTGAGATCAAAGGCAAAGGCGCTGGCAGGCGTACTCCGAAGTCTGCAAAGGTGCAAAAGCGCAGTTCGCCATCCCAGAAGAGTGGAAAATCCAATGACGAAGCTGGAAAAGACGAGTGGGGGATTTCACAGCCGGAATTCGGATTTTGACTTTGGACTCGTCTGGCGTGGACAATTTGGATGCTGGCAAGCAATGGGTGTCAATAGGGATTGTTTGAAATGGGTGTCTGTCTAAAAGGAAAAGAGAGGGGCATTGTTCCCGCGCTTCTGTCTGCATTTGCACTGCTCATGATTCTTTTCGGAATCTTGAATTATCACCAGAGCGTCCCCTTTGAAAATCCAATCGCCTTCATTGTCCGGGACTCCAGACTCTATGTCCTGGAAAAAGAATCAAACCGCCTCCTCGAATTCGACCTGCTAAAAAACAGAACTGAGCTTCTCCTCGACTCCGCCTCCTCGATAGACCCCGACGAAAATGGGAGATATTTCATGCCCAGGGTGCTCTACCGCGGACCAGACGGATTCGTCGTGAAGTCATACATCTACGAAAGCTCCACCAGAGAATTCCTCGGCTACAGGTTCAGGGAATACTTTGCCCGCACGGAAAGACCGAGAGACATTCTAAGCGTATTCTTCAACAACCCAAAAGACTATCCGGAAATGAACTACGCCTGCGGTCCTGACAAATCGCATTATTTTGCAAACAACTGCTCCGGGCACCGCAACATATGGAAAATCCCATACCACGAAAGCGCAGTCGTGGAGGGGACGAATCTCCCCGAGTCAATAGAGGAGCTTGGCGACAAAAACAGCGACTTGTCAAACAATGAATTCATCTGCGTCGGTCCGGATCGGGACATATATCTGTGCTCCGGCGAAAAGGGCAGAATTCTGAGATATTCTCCTCAGGGCATTTTCAAGCAGACAATTGGAGACGTCGGCTTTTCAGACAGGGAGCTCCTGGCGCCCGACTCGGTATTTTTCGCCTCCTTTGACCTGGAAAAAAGTGAGGAGCTCCTAACTGTCGCAAGCACAGGAACAAGGACTTGGGTGCAGTATGACAACGAGGGAAATGTGGCGGGGACTTTGAACCTACTTCATCGGCGATATCCATTTCCAGACATTCTGGTCGGAGAAATCTACTCAGGCTCCTCCAAACGCAGGCTCTATTCCTTTGACTTGGCCAATAAAAACTTCATCCGCCTCGCGAGCTATCTTCAGAAGGACAAGGACAAAAGCTCCTTTTCTCCCTTCTCCAAACTGTCCAAGATCATCAGGGGCGAGACAGGACAGGATTCAGGAAGATACTACTCCGTCAAATGGGGACCTAAATTCATCTTTCCCGCCCTTTCAGCACTCATCCTTCTGCTCGCCGCGTGCCAATGGACACGACTGCGCGCTCTTTTTGCCAGCGTCAGAATCCCATTTTTCGTCAAACTCCTCATGCTCTTCATTCCCATGCTTCTCCTGAGCGCATATCTGATTGCCGCCTGGATCAGCGAGATCATGCTAGGCAATCTCCAGGACGAATGCGTCCGAAGATCTGCGAATCTCGCAAGAGCGGTGATCAACAGCATCTCCATGGAAGACTTGGATAAGATCAGCAGGCCGGAGGACAGGGAGTCCCCCGAATACAGCAGGATTTACTCCACGGTGAACAAGATCGTTGACTCCGAAAATGTGGAGCAGACTCCCAAATGGATCATCCACAAAATTCATGGGAGCAGGTACTACTTTGGAGTGAACATATGGAAAGGCGCCATCTACGAGCCATACATCATACCTGAAAGCAGAAAAATTTTCTACGACGTTTTAAAAGAGGCGAAGCCCGCCTGGGGAATCATTGCCGACGAGCAGGGGGAATGGTTCAGCTATCTCTACCCGATCTGCGACAAGAAGGGGACCGTTACAAATGTCCTCGAACTCTACCGCCCATCCGAAGCGATTAATAGGGCACAGTCCGCCGTATCGGACAGAGTCGCAAAAGTCGTCGCGTTCACTGTTTTTGTCGCGGCATTCGTCGTCTTCTGCTTCTCCTACGTCTTCACGCGCCCCCTTAAGCGCCTCATCGAAGGCACTGAAATGATAAGCGCTGGCAATTTCCTTCACCGCATCGAGCTCAATTCCAGGGACGAGCTTTCCGATCTCGGCAGGGCGTTCAACAAAATGGTCGAGGACATAAGACATTACACTGACGACATGAAGAAAAGCACGGCGGAGCGCGAAAAGCTCAACAGCGAACTCAGACTCGCGCGCGACATCCAATTGGGCATCCTGCCCTCCGTTTTTCCCCCATTCAAAGGCGCGGAAAACATCGAAATCTATGCGGAAATGATCCCGGCAAAAAGCATCGGCGGAGACTACTACGACTTCTTCCTAATTGACCAGGAACATTTTGGCGTCGTTGTCGCGGACGCCTCCGGAAAAGGCATCCCCGCCGCACTCTTTGTCATGATGGTGAGAACTCTCATAAGAAGCCTGTCCCCGTCAGAGCACAGCCCCTCGCAGGTCTTGAAAGGCATCAACAATATTCTCGCGGCAGACAATCCGTCCCTCAGTTTCGTGACAATGTTCTACCTTGTCCTGGAGCTGAAAACAGGAAAGGCTAAATTCTCGAATGCAGGACATCTCTCTCCAATTTTGACTTCAGGTGGAAAAACCGCCGAGGTCTGCGCCGATGTCAAGGACTGCGGAGGCATGCCGCTTGGCGTAAGCCCGGACACTGATTATCTGGAAGGCGAACTGACTCTTTGCAAAGGCGATACGCTCGTCATGTACAGCGATGGAATCAGCGAGGCGTGCGACGGCGAAGGCAGGCTCTTTGGCGACGAACGTCTGATCGAGCTGGTCTCTGACAACGCAATACTGCCATGCGAAGAAATATCCAAAGCCGTTGTTAAATGTGTCCACGAGCATCAGGTCGGAGTCGAACAGTTCGACGACATCACTTTGCTCTTTCTGAGATTTGTCTGAGATGAAGATTGCCCAGTGTTTTTCATAGGTGGAAAAAAACTAATTGGACACGGACAGACCTGCAAATCTAGATTTGTCCCTCTGTCTGAGTGCCAATAATTGTCCTCCAGGACAGGCAAGTTTCACTTTTTATTGGAGCGCGGGAGCGATGACCGTCGCTTTGACGCTCATGTCCAAAAGACTGGAATTCTCGTCGCTCCCTATAAAGGACGGTCCAAACAATTTTCTATAGGTATCGTTCTTGCCGCTCACAATGCCGCCCAAATCCATCTTCTGACCGCTTTTCAGCGTCAGGCGCGTCGAGACATTTTCTATCCTCACCGCCTTGTCGCGGCCTTTGCCGTCAACATAGCTGATTGCGGGGAAAACTTCCAAATCAATGAGACCGTCTCCGAGATATCTTGGAAGGACGTAGAGATATGTCCCGACATCGCTCCAGACGATTTCCGGATCGTTCCCAGGAATTACTATGCTTGTAGTCCCTTTGCTTATGATTGTAAGAGGGATGAATCTGCAGTTGCGGAGCCAGGACGGATCCACAATGCGCTTTCCCACCCAGAGCCGCGCGGGAAATCCGCTTCTGGTCACTATGAACTGCGATGTGTCGGATCTGGACGTCTCCGAATTGTCAAATGCTCCAATAGAGATTTTGTCTGGCTTTTCAATTTTGCCGTTTTTAATGACGATTCCCTTCTGATTTTTTTCGGGATAGTCAAGGCTTGCTCCGACTCCGCTCCCGGCTTTTTTACTTGCGCCCCTGAACTGGACGTCAATCCTGATGTTAAGATCGGAATCTGGCATCTGCCCGTTTGCGGATTCAATGAATTCCCTTATTTTTGCGGCGTTTTTCTTGTGGTCGTGGACTACGACGCAACTGCGTTCCGGCATGTAGCCCATCCTGCCATTTTCCGACAGCATCGGCTTGCAGAATTGCTCCACAATTTCATAGCTGATTGACTTGAGGGGGATAAACTCGGAAAGCTCCTTGTCCTCAGGATCATATTTAATGACCACATTCTTGGGCTTCTCCGAGTGCTCCGCCGGATCTCTGTTTTTAATTTCGTCCGATCTCAGTGAAAATGTTGAAAACAGAAAGACCAGAAAAAAAATAAGATGCAGTTTCTGCCGAGTCACCGTCATAGTCGCCTTGAGAAAGAGATTACCCATGTTCCACCTTGGAATTAATGTTGCATACGGCTAAACTGCCACATCAGGATAAAAATTCAAGCAATCTGCCACTTTTTTGATACGTCTAGTAATCAGGGAAAACAATCCACGCCGGGTCTCGCGGGGTCACACTGGAATCTCGGCCGAGAGGAGATGTTGAGAGGTTTTCCGAGTCGCACGGATTCCCCTTCTCTACAATCATGGACGTCACGACCCCTTAGCGCTCCTGCAGAGCGGCGGCGGTCCATTTATTTATGAATTTCATCTCTTCTGCTTCCGACAGATTTCCTCGTCTTCCCCCTCCCCATCCCGATTTACGCTCGAGTTCCTGCATTTTCCCCGCAAGGAATCTCTTCCGCAGTCTGGAGACTGTCCCCTGGCTTGCGCCATCACGGATGCGTTTCTCAAGCGTCCCGGACAGGCAGTCGTGAGGCAAGCTCAGACATCTGAACCCGTGGCACCAATAAAATCGACTGAATATTGCTGTATCTGGATTGTGATCATGGAATACAAATATCTGGTTATTGTTAGTTCCCCGATTTGACATGTGAAGATGAAAGTGGCAGAGAAAGAAACAAGAAGTGGCACTTTTGCTGTAACCGTTAAGCTGGGTGAGACTGACTCATCATGCAGTATGCAGTATGTCGTTTTTTCAAACGCCTCGGAACCAGTCTCGGAAAGACTGGCATACTTGGGTTCGTATTCAACTCAAGTTCCGCCGCACATTCCAGCAAAACGGCTACCTTTTGTCGCCGCGGATCGGCTAAGGAATAAAGCCTATGGCTTCAAGCATAGGAATCCATCGTAGAATAGGACAATGCGTGCTGAAGGCACACGGTTTCCTGCGCCGTCCCTGAAGGACGGAATGGTTTCCATTTCCCTGGTCTGGGATTGAACCTTCCAGGCTGTATAACATAGCCGCGTTGCGGCTGAAAACGGCAAAAAAGTGCAACTGAACAATCACGGAACTTCGTATCTCTTAATTTTCAATTATCATTTTGCAATTTGCATTTTCTGCCACAGTCTCTATATTTTCATAAATTCATAATAAGACTTGCATGGAATCGCTCTTTTCGGGGGTTCAGGGTTTTGCCGCTTTCCATGCCTCATCTTTTTTCAATGGGGGAGGATAGAAGGAGACAGCATGGCTGAGATAAGCTTCACATGTCCTAATTGCGGGGTCGAGCTGGAGGCGGAAGAGAGCGTTGCGGGATCCGTTCTGCAGTGTCCTGGCTGTTCAAGCTGTGTAATGGTTCCGATGCCCGGGATAAAGCCGGGAATGAAAATCTCCGGCTACGAGATCATCAGACGCCTCGGCATCGGTGGAATGGGCGAGGTATGGCTCGCCAATCAGACCGCCATGGACCGCAAGGTCGCACTCAAAATCCTTTCTCCCGCCCTCACATCCAACCCCGAATTTGTTGACCGCTTTCTGAAGGAGGTCAGAACCGCCGCCAAACTTCAGCATCAGAACATCGTGACCGCATTCGACGCCGGACAGGACGGCAATATCTACTATCTCGCAATGTCATACGTTGACGGTCTCCTTCTTGACGACAAGCTTGGCGTCGAAAAGATAATACCAGAAAAAGAGGCGCTACGCATGCTGAGATCGATCGCCGAGGCGCTACGCTACGCCTGGGACGAGTTCCAGATGATACACCGCGACATCAAGCCTGCCAACATTATCCTCGACAGCAAAAACGTCCCTAGACTCATGGACATGGGCATATCCAAAAGCGTATCAGAAGAAAAAGGTCTTACAATGACTGGCGTAGTGATCGGCACGCCATACTACATGAGTCCTGAGCAGGCGCGGGCGGACTTTGACGTTGACTGCCGATCCGACATCTACGCGCTTGGTGCGACCCTTTACCACATTGTCACGGGCGAAGTTCCCTACGATGCCACCACTGCGATGGGAATCCTGACAAAGCACATTACCGACCCGTTTCCTCCGCCGCAGAGAAAGAATCCCGCAGTCTCCGAGGCCTGCGCCGTTCTTCTCGAAGTCATGATGGCGAAAAGCTCCGAGAACCGCCCGAAAAACTGGAGCGCCGCGATAGAGGATATAGACCTGGTGCTCGCGGACAAATTTCCAAAGACAAAGCGTCCTTCGACCGGCGAATCTCTCGTCATGCAAATGACTAACAGCCAAGCGCTTAGCCGCAGAAAGATAATGAAACCGCCGCCGAAGGCGAAAATGACCCGCAATGGAGGAAAAATTGATCTTGCCGCAAACAGCAAGGATATTGCGCCGCAGGCTTCCGCACCTGGAGCAAAGAGCAGGACTCCTATAATTGCCGCCGCCGCTCTGGCAGTGCTGATAATCGCAGGAATCATTGGAGCGGTACTGATCGGCAATGCCAGAAAAGCCGCAGTCGAGAAGGCAGGAATAGAGGAGCAGGCAAAAATCAAAGCTGAAAACGAGAGGCGCGCCGCTGAGGATTCTGCAAAAAAACTCGAAGCCGATAAAAAGAGAGCCGAGGAGGAGGAGGCAAAATCAGAGAAGGAACGCCAGGAGCTCTGGGATGCCGCCGCGAAATTCGCGGAACAAGCCTTTTCTGATAAAACAAATCTTGACGCCGCCGTCGCCAGCCTAGAAAAGGTGAAATCCAATTGTAAAGGCACAAAATTTGAAATCATGGCGGATGCCGAGATTGCGAAACTCGCAAAACTGAAATCAGATCTGGAGGCTGAAAAACTCAGAAAAGCCGATGAGGATAAAAAGGCCATAGCCGATGCCGCGGCAAAGATCTCCGCAGAAAAAGAAGCTTTGCAAGTCGCCGAAAAACAGAAATCCGAACTCCTCTCAGCATGCGCCGACGCAGTCATTCGCGGAGAATTCAAGACTGCACTCGATAAATACGATTCAAGTCGTGTGAAAGACTCCTTCCCGGAGCTCGGAAAGTCCCTCAGATGTCTTGCAAGCGAAAATGAGAGCATTTTGAATTCCTTCCAGACGGAATTTGGAAAATTCATAGAGGTGGAAACCGCCAACGGCGAGAAAATAAAGGTCAAGCCAATTGAAATAAAGGACGGCAAGCTCGTCTGCGAAATTCGCATGGGGCCGGCGCTGATGAAAAAATCATATGCGCCCGAATCGTTTTCCTCGGCAGAAAGGCTGAAAAGGATAGCTTTGACCGACAAGACCTCCGCCGCAATGAAGTCTATTTCCGTCGCCGCCAAGGCAAAGAAATGCAATGAAGTTGCTAAATTGGCAGAAGATTGCGGAGTTCTTTCATCCCTAATTATGACTATCGTCGAGAGGCGTCAGAAAGACAAGCTCTGCGAGGATGCCTCTGCCGAATTCTCAACAATTTTGACATCCTGTGGACTCAAAAAAGCCGAATTGCCTGACGAAGGGCTTCCTCCTGAAATTGAAAAGCTCAAATCATCTAAAAAGACCGACGCCATCCTTAGGCAAATCAAGGATTTCCAGATTAAATATGCCGGCACAGATACTGCCTCTGAAAATGAGGAATTCCTCGCATCGCTCCAGGAAGCTCTCGGCGCCGAAGCAACGGAAATCCTCGCCAAAAGCAGTGCGGCAGAGGGGAAGTCAGAATTGAAACTTGACAAGAAACTTGCGAAACGGATAAACGAGGCAAGGACAAAGACAGGTAAAGTCATCAAGGTAAGTCCCGAGGGCAAGGAGGAAGGAACGGTTACCCCGGAAAAAGCCGCGGAAATCGCAAAACCCGGAAATATCGTTCGCTTTGTTGGAGAATGGAAAGGGGTTGGGGCACAACAGAATTGGGACTATAAGCATCATCCTCCGTTCAAAAGTGAAGGACTTATAATTGAATGCGATGCCCCTTTACGGATTTGTGCCCCCAAAAATTCTATTGTACGAAATTCGGAAATAGATATATTAAGCACGGGCGAAGGCTCCATTGTTGTAGACTCGACAGTTAATTTATACAGACCCAATAAAACACAAACTTATAACAGCGTCCTTAGTGTAGTCCAATATAACGGAGGGGATATTGTTTCCTGTACCTTACATAAAACTAATCCTGTAAGATCACATGCCTCATTTTGTCCGACTATTTTAAGAAACTGCATTGTTTACAGCGAAGAATATGCACTTGGATTTGAACCTTCCTTCAAGGGGAAATGTATGGCTGACAATTGTATAATCTTCGGGAAAAAAGCTATTGGAGTTATTACCGATGAAACTAGCCAGAATAAAGGCAAGGAATTCCACGACCTCAAATCTCTCAAGGACTTTGTGAAGGCGAATAATTGTATTGAGCAAAAACCGAATTTTGAGAAGACCGATCCGAGCATCTTCAAAAGCGTTCTGCGTCTGACACCTGACTCGCCGGGCTACGGCAGAGGGATCGGCGCGAATCTGAATGAGGCGGGTTTCCCGGTACCGATAAAATAGATTGTAAAAGTAGCTTGAGAGATCCCTTTTAACTGCTACAGATATTTTATTGCAGTGGAAAGGAGGAAGAATGCAATAGATGGTCGCAAGACAAAGGGGGAAAATCAGAAATTATGCGTCTGGATTGTAGAAATGCCACTTAGGGATATATTGAAGTGGGGGCATTCCCTGGACTAAAATTGAACTTTATTATCTCAC
Source organism: Victivallis vadensis (assembly GCA_020718525.1). Taxonomy (GTDB): domain Bacteria; phylum Verrucomicrobiota; class Lentisphaeria; order Victivallales; family GWF2-50-93; genus DYRX01. Next base: position 684 of record DYRX01000106.1, on the reverse strand, counting down.
ACGAAGACAGAAGGAACACTAAGTAAATCAAATATGAGGATGAAACAATGGGGCTAATGAAGAATATTTCTCTGCGGACTCTGACTGCGGCTCTGCTCGCCTGCGTCCCGACGGTTGTAAATGGAGACGTCCCACGGGACTTCAACGGGGACGGCAAGTCGGATGTCGCCTCCGAGGACGCCCTCTCGAAGTTAGGCTACGTATATCTCATGGACGGCGCGGCTCCCTCGGCTTCCGGAACTCCCTACTCTGTCGGCGACCCGGAATGGAAGGTTGCCGCATTCGCCGACTTCAACGGAGACGGCAAGCAGGATTATCTCTGGGCAAATCAATCGTCAGGTGAAGTCGCTATCTATCTCATGGACGGGACAGCAATAAGCTCCGCAAAGATGATCTGCGGCGGCACAAGCGTCTGGAAGATAAACCAAGTCGGCGATTTCAGCGGCGACGGCAAGGCGGACATCCTCTGGCGGAAAGCGGACGGAAACGCCCTCGTCTATCTGATGGACGGCACCAGTATTTCAAGCCACGGCTCCGTCTTCAAATCGGACGCGGTCGTCAAGAAAGTCGCGGACTTCAATGGCGATGGCAAAGATGACATACTTACAGAGGATTCTCTCGGCAAAGCTCGTCTCTACTTGATGAACGGAACTTCAGTCTCCTCGCAGGGACAGATATACGCCA
>DYRX01000105.1 GCA_020718525.1 Victivallis vadensis | reverse complement strand
CAATATTTGATTCTTCCTCCTTATCCGATTTGACATGTGAAAATGAAAGTGGCACAGAAAGAAAAGAGAAGTGGAACTTCTTTAGCCGCGGAGTGGCTGAGGGACCTAGCCTATGGTTTCAACCATAGGAATACATCGTAAAACAGGATCATGCGTGCTGAAGGCACGCTGTTCCCTGCACCGTCCCTACAGGACGCAATGGCTTCCATTTCCCTGTCCTGGGGTTGAAACCCCAGACTATATCACATAGCCGCGTTGCGGCTGGAAATGGCAAAAAAGTGCAACTGAAAAATCACGGAGTTTCGGACATCTGAAATTAAACAGCGACGGACTGCGAGCTCCGCAATTTTTGTGAAATATTTCTAGAAATATAATCACATAAAAGACGATTTCGCATTTTATTTTAGTGCGGACTCTGTAAACGAACGTAGTTTACTGAATACGTACAAGCAAGCTTCATCTGGAAAAGCAGTGGCAGACCATTCCGTCCCTGAGTTTTGGCTCGAACCATGTTGATTTCGGTGGCATGATTCCGCCATTGTCAGACACTGCCATGACTTGTGAAACGCTTGTCGGATACATTGAAAAGGCGACTGCGAATGCTCCGGAGTCCACAAGCTTCTCGAGCTCTGCGGTTCCACGTATTCCGCCCACAAAATCAATGCGCTTGTCCGTTTTTGGATCGTCAATCCCGAGCAGAGGTCCGAGCAGGTTGTCCTGAAGGATGCTTACATCGAGCGCCTCGATCGGTCCCAGAGACGAGATGTCGAAGTTCGGGCGCAGAGACCGCCATTTTCCTCTGAAATACATGCAGATTTCCGACTGGGACTGCGGAGATGGGGACTTTGCGGGAGTAATGGAGAATTTCTTTGAGACGGCGGTGAGGAACGCCTCGTCCGAAAGACCATTCATGTCCTTGACCACTCTGTTGTATGGAAGGACTTTCAACTGCGAGGACGGAAAGACGACAGCCATAAAGCGGTTATAGTCCTCGTTTCCGCTGTGCGACGGGTTTGATCTGCGCATTTCGGCCCTGGTTCTCGAGGCGGCGGCGGCTCTGTGATGCCCGTCGGCTATGTAGAGGGCTGGAATGGATTCAAAAAATTCGGAAAGCTTCGATGATCTTGCGACGCCCGCCTTCCAGAGCTTGTGGGAAATGCCATCTGGTGCTACGAAATCGAAGAGAGGCGGCTCGGAGGTGATCTCGGAAACCAGCGCGTCTATCTTGGGAAGATCCTTGTATGTCAGAAAAACCGGTCCCGTCTGCGCCTTGAGCTCGACTATGTGCCGCGTCCTGTCGTCCTCCTTGTCCTTCCTGGTCTTTTCATGCTTCTTTATGATTCCGGAATCGTATTCATCAACTGAAAAGACCGCGGCGAGTCCTGTCTGCCTGTGCTCTCCCATTTTCAGAGAATAGACATAAATATTCTTTTCCGGGTCAAAAGAAAGCAGGGCGTCTTTTATGAGACGCTTGAAATTTGACGCGGCTTTAGCGTATGCGGTGTCGGAATGGAGATCCGTGCCTGGCGGAAGCTCGATCTCGGGGCGCGAGATGCGGAGAAAGCTGAGCCTGTTTCCCTCGGCGAGCCTTGCCGCCTCCTCGCTGTTCACCACATCGTAGGGAACCGAAGCGACAAGCCGGGCAGTTTCAGGTGTGGGAAGCAGTCCGTTGAACGAGTAGATCTTCGCCATTTAAATCCTCCATATTTTGTTGCGTTGCTTCTTAAATGGACAACAATTCTTCAGCCTGGCGCCCTGATAAAGCGATCTTCCAGCGTGTCCAGCTCATTCTTCCATAGCGCCAGCCTGAATCTCTTCGAGTGGACGCATTCTGAATCCGAAATTTCGCAGGTCGCATCAATTTTGATCCCTCCGCAAGGTCCGTTGGCCATTCCCTTGGGGCAGATTTCCGGGCATACGAACTGTGTCAGAGGCAGTCGGCAGTAACTGCATGACTTGCATGATGCGAAGAGCTTTTTAGCCATGAACTGCTCCCCGGAAAATTTCACGTTCGACTTTTTGAATAGGAATTTGCAGACCCGGTAGCTGAGCTTTTCCCTGCCGCTGAGGGAGCAGTCTTTGACTTTTGAAGCGATTTTGACTTCGGGATGCTGTCTGGTGAAAAGATTTTCGAACATGTAGAAGCGCTTGGGATACGGTGCCATGTCTGCTTTAGAAAGATAATTCACATATGCCTGGCGCCAGTCTTCGAAACTGCTGAATTCCTTGAGCGCCTCGGATATCTTCTGGCATATTGTCGGCACATGCTCAGGCCGTTCCAGACCTGAAATCATTATTCCTGAACAACCTATCAGCTTTGCTCCGGCCGCCTTGAGCTGAAGCCGCCGCCACTGGGCGGAAAGAAACTGCGCCGAACCGTACTTCGACTCCCTTTCGATGATCTTGCCCATGTCCCGGGACATGTAGATGCCGGGACGCCTCCCCGAAACTATATCGTGGACAATTTCCGGTGTCAGCAGAAAAAGCCTGGATATGACAGGCGCATGCAGTTCCCTTGATTCCAGAAACCACTTCAGCTCCTGAAGTTTGACCATGTCCCAGCCTGCCTGTGAAACAACAAAGGAGGCACCCCGCTTGATTTTCTTGACGAGGGAATAGTATTGGGAATATATTCCAGGCGCCGTGTAGATATAGGGATTGACAGCCGAGCCGGCATAGATATCCGGATCCTTGCGCTCCGCGAGCGCCGCAAGAGTGTGGACGCTTTCCACGTAGCTTCTCCGACTGCGCTTGGGCACACTCCCATCGGGCATAAGATAGTCCCCGCTGACTGCGGCAATGTTGAAGAGATTCGAAGATCTGCATTTCTCTATCTTGTCGTTCATGTCCTTGATGGTCAAGTCTTTGCCACTGAGAAACACGAGGGTTCTGCCCTTCGATTCAGGTAGAAGGCTGTTTGCGAAATCCGCAGGCTCGCAGGAATCTGCGGACTTGGTTCTGTCCGTGATAGCAAGGCCGGTGAGGGTCTTGTCCACCCCCATGATTGCGCCCTCCATGGCGGAAAGAAATGACGCGGATGCCGAAAAATCGTCGTTTTTTGACGGGCTGGGAATTTCAAAAAGAACCGTGAAATTGCCCCCCTCCATGTTGGAGCGGAACACGTTGGGCACTTTCTCAAAGGTCATTTCAAGCTGTATGTTCTTCTGAGTCATGCAAACGCCCCCTTCTGCGTGACCGAGACATTCGTGGCGGCATGGTCCCGTGGCGCGACCAGGTTTGGTGTCAGGCGATTTTTCCTGCTACAACCTGTTACTGCGCAATATGATGTGATAAATATTCCGCTTGTGAAAGGCGGAAAGAATGCTGAGAATGATTCCTTCATAAGCTCCCGATGATTCCAGCGACATTTCAATGCAAGCTTCATCCACGGCTAAAACAGAGCGTAACAATGTCCTCTTTTTTTTTCTTTTCAACTGGCAAAGATGCTTTTTGGAAACATATTAGCGGGCGCAAGATTTACAGCGCGCAAAATCATTTGGAGGAACAGGATTTGAAGAGCATGCCAAAATATCTTTGTCCGGAGCCGATCCCCATCAAGAACAGGGAATGGCCGGACCGGACGATCGCGAAAAGCCCGATTTGGTGTTCGGTTGATTTGAGAGACGGCAACCAGGCATTGCCAGTCCCCATGACTCCCCAGAAAAAGCTTTCCTATTTCAAGGCCCTCTGCAGAATAGGCTTCAAGGAAATCGAAGTAGGGTTCCCCTCCGCATCCCAGGACGACTTCGACTTCGTCAGGGAACTCATTGACTGCGGACATGTCCCGGATGATGTCAGGATCTCCGTCCTGACCCAGGCAAGGAAGCATCTGATTGACAGGACAGTCGAATCGCTGAAGGGAGTCCGCAAGGCGATCATACACTGCTACGTCGCGACATCCGATCTGCACGGAAGGGTCGTCTTTGGAAAAAGCAGGGACGATGTCAGAAAAATGGCGGTTGACGGGACAAAGATGATTCTCGACGCCGCCGCCTCGGCTGGGTTCGCAGGCAATATTGCCTACGAATTTTCTCCGGAGGAGTTCACTGACAGCGATCCGGACTTTGTCGTGGATGTCTGCAATCAAGTGAAGCAGGCATGGGGCAAATCTGAAAAGCGCGACTTCATACTGAATCTGCCTGCGACGGTCGAAAGGCGGCCTCCCTACCAGTACGCCGACATGATCGAATATTTCAAGAAGCATTATGCATACTGCTCCGAAACAACTGTGAGCCTGCATGCGCACAACGATCAGGGCTGTGCTGTCGCGGCGACAGAAATGGCTCTTCTTGCCGGCGGAGAACGTGTTGAAGGCACATTGTTCGGCCACGGAGAGCGCACTGGAAACGTTGATCTGGTCACCATGGCGCTCAACCTGCATTCCAGAGGCATCGCCACAGGCCTGGATTTTTCGGACATGAGCGGAATTGTGCGAATTGTCGAATCCGCTTCCGGAATACTTGTGCATCCGAGGCATCCCTACGCGGGAGAGCTTGTCTTCACCGCATTTTCCGGCTCGCACCAGGATGCCATACGCAAAGGGATGCAGTCAAAGAAGAAGGCTCAGGAAATATTCCACTGCGCCTGGAAAGTCCCCTATCTCCATGTGGATCCATCCGATCTCGGCAGGAGATACGAGCGCCTGATAAGGATCAACAGCCAGTCAGGCAAGGGCGGAGCCGCATATGTCCTCGAAAACGAGTTTGGCTATCTGCCGCCCAAGAACATGCATCCGGACATCGGAGACGCCGTTCAGAAGCTTGCAGACGACTCCCAGAAGGAAGTGAGCTCCTTCGAACTGCTCAATGTCTTCAAGGAGACTTTCTTCAATGTGAAAGGACCCTATCTGCTGGACAAATTCCGGATTTCCGCTTCGGGAAGCACAAACAATGTGGTCAAGATGAAGCTCAGCCTAATGATCAACGGCAAAAAAGGCGAACTTGACGGCGAAGGCAACGGCCCCATTTCGGCGGCAGTCCACGCGCTGAAGCACCACAAGGAAGTTCCAGACTTCGTCCTGGAGGATTTTTCCGAGCAGGCTCTCGGCGTAACTGCCGATGCCACCGCCGTCGCGTATGTAGGAATAAAAATAGCGGGCGATTCCAGGCTTTTCTATGGGGCCGGCGAAAACCCGAACATCGAACATGCCGCAATTCACGCAGTTTTTTCCGCGCTGAACAGAGCGGCAAAAAGGGAGTGAACAGGTGAAGAAAACTATTATCACAATAGGGATTGTCGTTGCCGTCGTCGTGGCCCATTATGTCGCGCTGAAAATGATCGTTCCGTCTAAAACCCCGAATGAATCCTCCCAGCAAGAGGACGCTCCCGGCATGGATCCCGATGGAAAAGTTGTTGGAAGCTCCCCAAAAAGCACCGTCAAAAAGCCCGTGGACGCTAGCAGACCCGCCTCTTTCAGCTACAAATATGCGATTGAAGGGAACATCAAGGAATTGCCCGACAGCGCAAATGCGACAACCGGCATCCTCGTTGACCTTAACACTAGAAATGTCATATGGGCGAAAAATCCAAGAACGCCGGCGCCAATCGCCTCCATGACAAAGATGATGACCGCACTCCTGGCCTTCGAAGAGCTCGACAAGAATCCTGCCATCACTCTGGACACCGTCATCCCGGTCTCACCAACCGCCATGAAAATCGGAGGCAGTCAGATTTACCTCGATGTGAAGGAGAGCTTTCCTCTCTCAGATCTGCTCAAGTCAGTCATGATAGTAAGCGCAAACGACTCTTCTGAACTGATCGCTGAATTCATGAGCGGCAACAATGTTCCGGCGTTTGTCAAAAAAATGAACGACAGGGCGAAGGAGCTCATGCTTCCCGGTGCCAAGTTTTTCAACCCGACAGGTCTGCCAGGAGAAAGCTCGAGCGAGGACAACCAGTGCAGTCCAGAGGGACTTATTTTCCTGGCGGAACTCCTCATGCGGCATCCCAAGGCTGTCGAGTGGGCTTCGACCTGGATTGACTACATAAGAAAAGACAGCCCCAAGCCCTTCATGATGAGAAACCACAACAGGCTCGTCAACGAGTGCCCCGGCGTAAATGGAATGAAGACTGGCTTCATCAACCGCTCCGGATTCTGCACGACTGTCACCTGCGACCGCGGCGGGAAAAAGCTCGCCTGCGCAGTTACAGGATTCAAGACAAGGAAGGAACGCGACGAATTCGTTAAAAAACTCCTCGACTGGGGCTACAAAAAAGAGGCTTCCATGCCGAAAAATTCCGAACAGGCGAGGACTGCATCCCCCGACTTGGTGCCTAAATAATCCCAACCACACCAATAGTTCTTGCAATAAATCATGCATTCTGCGCGTTTTAAGATTAGATTGAGCTTCCGGAAGCTCGATGGAAAAGAAGGCAAATTAAAACCCATCTCAAAGGAGGATGCTATGAAAAGGATGATCTTGACGGGCGCGGCTCTCTTCTCGTTGGCTGTCACTCTCGCGGCAGTTCCTGCCGAAGACGCTGGTCCAGGAGGCGGACAGGTGGAAAAATCAGGAAAATGGCGCTTCGAAAAACTCGACTCCAACAAAGACGGATTTGTTGACAAGTCAGAATTCAAGGGGCCGAAAGAGGCGTTTCAGAACATTGATTCCGATTCCGACGGAAAACTGACAGAGGACGAGATGCGCAAGCATCATGAGTCAATGATAAAGGAATTCGACAAGGATGGAAACGGCGAGCTCTCCGAAGAAGAAAAGGAAGCCATGCGCAAAGAGATGGCAGAGAGGCATATATCGGAGAAATTCAAGAAGGAAGACAAGAATGGCGACGGATTTCTTGACCAGAGCGAATTCAAAGGGCCGCCCCAGGTTTTCCAGAAGATTGACGAGAATGCCGATGGAAAGCTGAGCAAGGAGGAATTGCAGAAGAATCATCCTGGCAAAATGATGAAGAAAGGACAGGATGGCACTCAGGGCGGAGAGGGCAAAGGCAAAAAAGGGGGCAAAAGCACGCCGCCGAGCGATCTGCCTGCAGTCATGAACGAATAGTCTCTTGATTTTTGCCGGGGGACGTAGCATATTTCTGCTGTCCCCCGGTTTTTTATTTTAAATGTCAAATTTTCAGGAGTTGTCGAGATGCCTATGGATTTCAAAGATTACTATCAGATCCTTGGGGTGCAGAGAAACGCCTCCCCGGAAGACATAAAAAAATCCTTCAGGACTTTGGCGAGGAAATATCACCCTGACGTTGCGGCCGACAAGAAGACGGCGGAATCAAAATTCAAAGAAATCAACGAGGCATATGAGGTTCTCGGAAATCCGGAGAACAGAAAAAAATTCGATCAGCTCGGTGCAAACTGGAAGCATGCGGAAGAATTCAAGAAATATTCTTCTGCTGCCAGGGGATCGCATCCGGGCGGCGGAGCAGGGAGCCAGGCGAAAAACTACAACTTCGAATTCGAGGGAACGGGCTTCAGCGATTTCTTCGAGCAATTCTTTGGCGGCGCGTCCCGTGGTGGGGGCTTCTCCTTCGATGATCTTCATGACGCATCCGAATCCGGCGGAGCATGGAAGCGAGGAGGCACAGCTAAAAAAGGGAGAGACATCGAGGGGGACATACTGATCAGTTTGGAAGAGGTGCTCAAAGGGAGTGTGCGCACGATCACCGTCCGTACGGTCGATCCGAAGAGCGGCGAACCCATTGCCAAGACATACAATGTGAGAATTCCTGCAGGTGTAGCGCAGGGACAGTCAGTCTGCGTCCGCGGAAAAGGCGAGGAGGGAAGCCGTGGAGCTTCTGCAGGAGACCTCTATCTGCGCGTCAGATACGCACAGCATCCGGACTTCCAGGTGCACGGTTCGGATCTTTACAGCGAACTCGAACTTAGTCCCTGGGAAGCTGTCCTTGGCACGACCGCCAGAATCAGTTCTTTAGACGGAGGAATTTCCCTCAAGGTGCAACCATTCACTCAGACGGGTGCGCAACTGCGGGTCAGGGGACGTGGACTGCCAGCAAAAGGCGGCACAAGAGGCGACCTCTACGTTTTAGTGTCAGTCAAAGTCCCATCGTCCTGCTCGGAAGACGAGTTGCATTTATGGAAACAGCTAGCCTCCAAATCATCCTTCAACCCGCGGGGATAATTTTTTCTGGAGTCAAAAAGGATAGGAAGAAATGTCCGCCATCAATTTTTCAGAAAATACCGACTACGCATTTTATGGCAGTCCATATTTTGCATTAAGCCTCTGCAAGTCAACAATGAAGATCGCCCACCTCGGGATCGAATCCGGAGGGCGCACGCGAAGACACATGGATTTCAATCTCCTGAAGCCAGGCATCGGCGCATCTCCGTTTTCCGCTGGAGAGGTTCCTTCGAAAAGCGGGATAAGATCTGAGGCGTCACGAGACTCATTCAGATATTTTTCCGATTTGCACGACTCCGAAAAAACAGTGCTCGAGTTCAGCTTTCCAGACGCGAGAAGCATCAAGATTTCCCTTAGGCCTGGCGTCCTGCCAGGCGAATCTTTTTTCTCTTTCTCGTTTGGAAACTCTATTTCTCCGGCATCTGTCTGGGGGGCGTCCGGAATCCTTCGAAATTGTTTCTTTGAAAGGATATGACAGAGAATCATGCCGAGATGGAATTGCCGTGAACACCTTCAAGGGAGCCATTGTCGCGCATTTTCCCGATTTCGGTCTTCTAAAATTCACTGCAGAAGATCCGGAAGATCTGCTATGCAGGGAGGAATTTATTCCCTCTGCGGAAATGTCCGGCCTCTGTCTGGGATACAAAAATACTGGCGGGCACAACAGGATGTTCTCCTATCATCATGGACTTCTAAAGCTATCCTTTTCGGCAGGGGTGCCAAGAGATAAGATGGAGCTTATCCTTGCCGTGGAGCCGGAAATGCATCCGGAAATTGAATTTCCCGCCGAAGATCGCAGATGGGACGGGTTGAGGAGATGCTGGATGAACTCCTTCACGCTGGCGAAGGATTCTCTCACGATGGGCGACAACACCGCCCTTTCCGGCATTGCCCATCTGGCGATGCACTTCAAGGCGGACATGATTCCGCACACGCCAAGCTTCAGCAATGGAGTTTCGGTCAGGGATTTCATGAAAAGAGCCCTGTTCATTTCCTTCGAGAAGGCTGTGTCCAAACACGGCGAAATAAACTGGGAGCATATGCGCGGAATTCCAGGCGACCGAAAAATGGCATCATTCATTGACAGCACGCCCAGCGCACTGCTTGCATTTTCCGGACACTGCCTCGATGCCTGCGACAAGGACTTCGCGTCGGAGTACATGACTAAAGCCGTCAATGCGGCTGAATTCCTCATGGGACTGGACGAGGATTCCGACGGAGTCATCGAAGTGCCATTCCATGGAAACTTCTTCGAGGAACTGCCAGGAAGAAACCGCAACTGGTGGGACAATTTCGCTTTCGGGCACAAGGACATATACTTCAATCTTCTCTGCCAGAAGGCGCTGAAGCGGCTGGCAAGGCTGATCTCGGAGTTCAATTTCAATATTGACGTCTCCAAGATAGAGTCGTTTACCGCCTGCTTTGCCAGAAATTTCGACAGGATTTTCTTCAATGCTAAAACCGGTGTCTACGCCGGGTGGATCAGCAGGGACGGGCGCATGCACGACCACATGTTCACATTTGCAAGCGCAATGGCGATAAACGAAGGGCTAGTGCCTCGCTCCAAAGCTCGAAAAGTCCTCAAAATACTGCTCAGAAAAATGCGCGAAAACGGCTTTGGAGACTTCAGATACGGAATTCCAGGTCCTGCTGTTCCAGTATCTCCGGAAGACACAATTAAATGGGACACCCTGGGTGCCTGGCCATGGTACGAAAATGGAGGGCTTTGCGGACAGAACGCATTCCACTTCATCATGGCGCTCTACAACGCTGGAATGCTGTCAGAAGCCGACGATATATTCTTCAGGATGCTTGCAAGCTTCGAGGAGGAATTCACGCAGTCGGGACTGATGCCCGGATACAGAAACAGCGTTGACTGGCGGACAAAGGACGGACGGGCGAGCGGCTACAACTATCTTGCGGACAACTACTATTTTCTATTGGCAGGCGTCAGGAGGAAGGAATACTTCGGCACGGACATCTTATTGAATGGCAAGGACTTGCAATGAGAAAAGAAAAGGATCTGATCGGAGAAAAAGAAATTCCGTCCGATGTTCTCTGGGGCGTTCACTCACTGCGCGCCTCTGAAAATTTCAAAATTGCCGGACGCGGAGTCAATCCGGCCCTCCTTCATGCATTTGGAGAAGTAAAGCTCGCCTGCGCTGTCACCAATCACGAGCTGGGCAAATGGGACGAGCCCACATTCATTGCCATCTCGACAGCATGCCGGGAGCTGATCGAAGGGCGCCTGGACGGTCATTTCATTGTTGACGCACTGCAGGGGGGTGCAGGCACTTCCACAAATATGAATGTCAACGAAGTCATCGCTAACAGGGCGCTCCAGATGCTGGGATTAGCGCCGGGAAGCTATGAAAAGATCAGTCCGATCGAAGACATAAATCTTCATCAGTCAACAAACGACTGCTATCCGACCGCCCTAAGGATCGCGGCGATCAGATCCATTAAAAAGCTGGAGGGTGCGCTTGTCGCCCTGCTTGACTCTTTCCAGAGGAAGGAGAAGGAATTCTCGAAGATCGTGAAAGTCGCCCGCACCGAGATGCAGGATGCAGTGCTGTGCACGCTTGGCCGAAGCTTTTCCGCCTTTGCCGAGGCGATCGGGAGAGACAGATGGAGAATTTTCAAGTGCGAAGAGAGACTCCGCGTCGTCAATTTGGGCGGCACTGCAATCGGAACTGGAATCGCCGCGCCGCGCAAATACATATTCAGAGTTGTGGAAAACCTCAAGAAAGCAAGCGGACTAGGTCTGGCGAGGGCGGAAAATCTTGTTGAAGCCACTCAGAATGCGGACGCGTTTGTCGAGGTCTCGGGCATTCTCAGCGCCTGCGCATCGAACCTGCTGAAGATTTCTGGAGATCTTCGCCTCATGTCTTCGGGACCGGACGCCGGCTTCGGCGAGATCGTTCTGCCGTCGGTTCAGGCGGGCTCAAGCATTATGCCGGGCAAGGTGAATCCCGTCGTGCCGGAGGCGGTTTCGCAGGCCGCAATCATGGTTCTCTCCAACCATTCAGCCATAGGCATGGCGGCTTCGATGGGAAGCCTGGAGCTGAATCCATTTCTGCCACTGGTAGCAGACTGCCTTCTGGGCAGTATCGGCTCCCTCACTGCCGCATGCGCAACTCTCAAGGACAACTGTGCCGACGGAATAACTGCGAATGAAAAAAAATGCGCGTTCAGCGTATCGAATTCGACTGCATCGCTCACGGCGCTTATAGGAAAAATCGGATACAACGAGGCTCAGAAACTGGCGGGGATCGCAAAAGAAGGCGGAAAAACAATACGGGACGCCGCGATCAGTTCAGGCATGCTTAGCTCTGAAGAATTCGACGAGCTCGTATCTCCCGAAGCCGTCAACAGGCTTGGCTCGTAAATATTCACTGAGCTACGTCGTTCGGCGAATCTCTACATGGTACGGATTCTGTAAACGAACGTAGTTTACTCATTTAAAACTGCCGTGGTGTTCACGGCTCTTTAGGGCGTTCTTTTTGGAAGTTTAATTTTGAAAAAACTGCGGTACCCGAAGTCAGTCGCTGAATACGCATGAAACGGCATTCATGTAGCCTCTCGGCGTGAACACATAAGGAGCCCCTTTGATATATTGGCAAAATGGCTGAGTTTGCGGAATTCTAACTTTTTAGGACTAGTGTCCTGTTTCCTAAATAACGAGACTATGTCTCTTTAATAATTCAGATTAGTAGTTGTTGCACCCCTTCAGGGTGCTGGAATTTTTGATTAATCTTATCCCAGCCCGTTGGGCTGGGCTAAGGAATGCCACCCCTTCAGGGTGAAAACAACAATAGATGAATTAAAGGGGATGCTTTCTCAGGCTGAAGGCCTGACATTCCATAGCCTAGGGCAACGCCCTAGGAAAAGGGAATAAAAAAAGAAATTGCACACTGAAGGGGTGCAACAACATTGGTAATTGGAAATAATTTATTATTCAAGTGTATT
>DYRX01000104.1 GCA_020718525.1 Victivallis vadensis | reverse complement strand
TAATCTGAATTATTAAAGAGACATAGTATCGTTATTTAGGAAACAGGACACTAGACTGTTGCAGATTAGGCATTTTCTTGTCAGCGTAGGATTCCGGTTCCAAGGCGTTCTCCGGAATATTTTTTATCGAGGATTGGCTTCCACCAAGATTCGTTGTCGAGAAACCACTGGACGGTCTTGTCCATGCCGCTGTCAAAATTTTCCAATGGACGCCATCCTAATTCAGTCATAAGCTTCGTGGAATCAATGGCATATCGCTTGTCGTGTCCGGGGCGGTCTGCAACAAAACTTATCAGATTTCTGTAGCTTTTGAGAGATCCCTGGCGTTTCTCGGGGGCTTTCGAGTCGAGAAGATCGCAAATTTTATGAACGACTTCTAGATTTGTTTTTTCAGTGTTTCCGCCGACATTGTAAGTTTCGCCGACCCGCCCCCTTTCCAATACCAGGCAGAGAGCGCGGACATGATCTCCTACGTAGAGCCAGTCCCTTACGTTGTCGCCTTTGCCATAGACAGGAATCTTAGATGAGTCGAGGCATTTGAGGATTGTCAGAGGAATCAGCTTTTCAGGAAAATGGAATGGACCGTAATTGTTCGAGCAGTTTGTGATTATGACAGGTAGTCCATATGTATGGTGCCACGCCATTGCGAGGTGATCTGCCGATGCCTTGCTCGCGGAATAAGGCGATCCGGGGTCGTATGGAGTGTCCTCTCTGAAAAGTCCGGTCGCGCCGAGACTGCCATAGACTTCATCGGTGGAGACATGGAGGAATCGGAATTCCACACGTTTCTCGGGGGGTAGCCGCTCGAAATGGGTGCGGGCGGCTTCGAGAAGCGTGTAAGTCCCCACGATATTCGTTTCTATGAAAGCGGCGGGACCGTCAATAGACCGGTCAACATGGGACTCTGCGGCAAGATGCATGACTGCCGAGGGGCTGAACTTTGCGAACAAATCGGCAAGCAGTGCGTGGTCTAGAATATCGCCTTTTACAAAGATGTGCCTCGGATCTTTTTCGTATTTGGCAAGACTGGAGAGATTTCCTGCATAGCTGAGTTTGTCCAAGCTGATAACGGTGCCGGAAAAAGCCGGATTTTCCAAGATATGATGGACTAGGTTCGAGCCGATGAAGCCACAGGCTCCGCTCACGACAATGGTCTTGTTCTGCGAATTGTTCATGATCCGATTTTCAATTTGTTTTGGCTTGCGCGCTTCAATTTTGGACAGGCGAGTCGAAGTTGAAAATGATCATGAAAGGGAGGGTTCCGTTTCCTATCACATTGACAAGGCCAAACTGGGCTCCATCCAAGTCACGCGCATAGTTGACAAGTCCGAACTGAAATGCGTTCGGTGCTTTTGTTCCGGGATTCTTGCCGGAAAGGATGTTGACAAGACCGGACTGCATGCCCTCGAAATCACTTTCGACGTTGACGACTCCAAGATGCGCGCCTCTCGAACCGTCTCCTGAGTTGACGAGAGCACCCTTGAGTCCGAAAACCTCCGGAGTGGCGGCGGATATGGCGGAGCCTTCAACACCGAAGACGCGCCCCTGCCCCGACATGAAGCCGGATTTAACTCCATACACGCAATCGGTCGCAGGCAAGGCGAGAGTTTCTGCCAGACATAGCTGATATGGGGACCAGTTTTTGGGATTAAGCTCGGCTTTTTCGCTGTAGTATTCCTTGCTGGCGACAAGAAGCTCAGGAAGCGATTCGTTCAGAACTGCGAAGGCCTTGCCGTCCTCCCTGTTCCATCGGCGAAGGGGGGGCTTTGATCGTGAATCGTCAAGAATCCACTTGGAGCCTTCAGAATTCTCCTTCAGAAGCAGTTCCAGCTCATGTGCGGAGAAGAGCCGTGGCGTTTCCGCGCTTCCTCCATTCGTCGAAGGTGCATAAAGAGCCATGACAGCCAAAGCTCCCGATCTGTAGAAGAGAGTCCTTTTGAGAGGCGGATTGTCGAAGATTCTAATGAGATATCCGCATTCGGTGTTCTCCTTGACAGGTTTCCCAAATTCAAGCTCGTTGCTTTTTGGATTAGAACCGAGCTGGGCGGAAACAGAGATTGCTGTTCCGGCGAGAAGAGCTGACGCAAATGCAGTCTTAAGAAAGGGACAGCGGCAAGTGGAAAGCATTGAAAATCCTTTTTTTATCATTGGGCGGCTGGAGCGGGTGAAGCAGGAACTGCGGGGGGTGTCTTCGTGCCAGACGCTTTAGTCTCATATGGCACAGGAAATCCTTCAGGGGAAAGATTGGCGCCAAGGCCCTCCTTTTTGCCCGGTGAACCATCTTTGAGCACAAAGTCCTTTAACTTGGCAAGAGAGCTTGTCGTGCGAGACCAGCCACTGCGGCTCGTCACAGAGTCGGAATAAAGGACGCATCCGCTCGGCCCCTCCTCGAAAGAGGCTTTTTCCTCGAAGACCTTCTTCGCAGTCACCGAACATGGCAGTTTGCTATTCTTCACGTCCGCAATTGTTCTTGCCACCTTTGTCATGCCTCTGTCGGATGCGAAATTCGCAGAACTGCCTACAACTGAATTGATTATGTCAATTTTGATTTTGTTTCTCCAGGCGCAGACAAAGAGAGTGTCCGTGGAAAATATGACGCTGTTCTCGATGTCAATCTGGCTTCCCCACATCCAGAAGCCGACGCCGGCGCTGGAAAGCGTGCATCTGTTGAGATAGAGGTTTTTGTTGTACGAGTCCACACCAATATGCGAAAAACAGCAGTTGTCGAAAACCAAGTCTCCCTTGCTGTCCTCGTAGCTGTAGAACAGAGTCATCACGGAATCAACGCAGGTGAAATCCAGAGTGCATTCAATGTAGCGAACCCAGAGATTTCTGACAATGCAGTCCTTGCCGCTTATTGTTAGATTTGCATCGCAGAATTTTCCTGGTTCGCCCTCGATAATTATATCATCCGAGTTGATGATGATATCTTTTTCGTAGCTTCCCGGGAGAATTTTGACTATAGTTCCCTTTTTCAGGGTTCCCGCCAATTGCGCTGGAGTGAGGACGCCAGCTTCGGCGACTGGACCGCACTTGAGTGTTTCTGGCGCTGTTTTTGTTCTGGCGAGCTTGATGTTTTTTGCGGCGGATCCTCCGAGTCCAAAGGAAAGGAAAGGAAATCCTGCGGCTAAAAGGATAAAAATACCACGGAGCAGATTTTTCATACATGTGCCTCTTGCGCTGTTTGGGTAAAAAATAAAGGAACCGTCCAAATATACTCCTTAAGGCAATGAACGGCAAATGGCAAATTGTGAAAATTGCATTTGATTTGCCTGCGGAATGCAATATCTTAGCGAGTTCGAAATGCTTCAGACGCCTTTGATGTGTGAGAAAACGCAAAACGCCTTTATAGGGCTGGGAGATTAAAGATGGCAGATTTCAAAAAGATATCAGTGCCGAAAGGCGAGAGAATCATCGTGGAAAACGGGGAGCTGAGTGTTCCCGAAAATCCAATTCTATCATTCATAGAGGGAGACGGCATAGGCCCCGACATATGCAGGGCTAGCATGGCGATATGGGACAGCGCCGTCAAAAAGGCTTACGGCGCGAGGCGGCATGTCTCCTGGATGGAGATTTACGCTGGAGAAAAGGCGAACCTCGTCTATGGCGAGAACACCTGGCTTCCCCAGGAAACTCTCGACGCGATCAGCTCATATCTAGTTGCAATCAAGGGGCCGCTCACAACACCTGTCGGCGGCGGAATCAGATCTCTCAATGTCGCACTGAGACAAAAGCTGGATCTCTACGTCTGCCTGCGTCCAGTCCGCTACTTCAAGGGAGTCCCCTCCCCTGTCAAGGAGCCCGAAAAGACCGATATGGTCATATTCAGAGAGAACTCCGAAGACATCTATGCAGGGATCGAATGGAAGGCTGGCTCCGCCGAGGCCACAAAAGTGATCAAGTTTCTGCGCGAGGAGATGAAAGTTTCCCAGATCCGCTTCCCTCAGGACTGCGGCATCGGAGTCAAGCCGATCTCCAAAGAGGGAACAGAGAGGCTCGTGCGCGCCGCAATGAACTACGCCATCCGCGAAAAAAGGCGCAATGTCACGATCGTCCACAAGGGAAATATAATGAAGTTCACCGAAGGCGCCTTCAAGGACTGGGGCTACGAGCTGGTCCGGCGCGAATTCTCCGAACACGCCGTTCCCGCAATGGACTGTGACTGGAAGGCACCCGCCGGAAAAATTCTGGTGAAGGACTGCATATGTGACGCATTTCTACAGCAGATTCTGACCCGCCCGGACGAATACGACGTCATCGCAACCATGAATCTCAATGGAGACTATGTCTCGGATGCCCTTGCCGCATGTGTCGGAGGAATAGGAATAGCTCCCGGAGCCAACATCAACTACGAGAGCGGCCACGCCCTTTTCGAAGCCACTCACGGCACGGCTCCAAAATATGCGGGGCTCGACAAGGTGAACCCGTCCTCCCTGGTTCTTTCTGGCGAAATGATGTTCCGATATCTGGGATGGCACGAGGCGGCAGATCTGACTATAAAAGGAATCGAAAAGGCAATCTGCGACGGTCAGGTGACATATGATTTCGCCCGGCTGATGCCAGGTGCCAAAGAGCTTTCCTGTTCCTCATTTGCAAAAGCTGTCATCGAGAGGATGTGATGTTCTCGCGAAAGAACATAATCAGCGCTGTTGAAATCGGCAGTTCTAAAATCTGCGTCCTGATGGGCTCCATTGACGACTCTGGCGGCGTCAAAATCATCGGCCACGGCGAACGCCCTTCGGAAGGATCTGTAGTCAAGGGCGAAATTGCTTCGATGGAGAAGCTAACCGACATCGTGTTTGACGCAATACACGCGGCTGAGAATTCCTCCTCAGAATCAATAGATCCCGCCAACACCTTTGTGAGCGTGACCGGTCCCCACGTAAGGGGCGTGAAAAGCAGGGGCTCTGTCATAATCAATTCTCCTGACAGAAAGGTCACTCCCGACAAAATGGCAGAAGCCAACGAGATGGCGGCACACGTGATGATTCCTCCAGACTGCGTCATTATCAATACTCTGGGAGGCAATTTCATACTCGACGACGTCCGTCAGATGCCAAATCCGGAAAACCAGATTGCGAGCAAGCTGGAACTCAGTTCATTTGTCATTTCCGCCAACGCCAACTGCGTCAGTTCATTCAAAGATCCCCTGCGCGAGTTCGGATGCGAAGAGCCGATTCCGGTCTATTCCGGCCTCGCCAGCTCGATAAGCGTTCTGACGGACGACGAGATGAAGCACGGCGTTCTTCTCCTCGACATCGGGGCGGGAACATGCGACTATCTTCTTTTCTCGGAGTCCTGCGGAGCGGCATGCGGATGCGTTCCCGTAGGAACGGAGCATATTGCAAACGACCTTTCCATCGGACTGGGACTGAACATTTCCTACTGCAGAAAGATTCTGGCAGAAAGCATCTGGCACAAGCTTAAGCTTGACGGAGTCGGACAGCTTTCGATCGAGGGCAGTTCCGAAAGAAGAAAGATTCCAATCAACAGCATTGACAAAATCATCGAAATGCGGATCAAGGAGCTCTTCGGAATAGTTCAGAAAGTCCTCGCCGCAGACGGGCTTCTCAACTGCATCAACCGTGGCGTAGTGATAACAGGCGGCGGCGCCCTCATCCCCGGAATCAACTCGATTGCCAACACCCAGTTCGACTGCCTGGTCAGAACCGGCACCCCGCCAAACCTCATCGGCGCCGTTTCAACCCTCAAAAGCCCAAAATACAGCAATGCGACAGGTCTCATAGCCGCAGGCGATAACATAAGAAAAATGAGAAAAGATTCCGGAGGAGGATTTGTCAGAAAAATGGACAGATTCTTCCAGCATGCCTGGCGCAAGCTGAGAAGAGGCGCCAAAGACGCGATTCCTATCTGAGCGCATTTTTTCCGTTCATGAATGATTTTATAACAGGCCGATGCCGATGCCGGCAGCGGACGTGATTGAGCTGTAGTTTAAAGAATTAGCAGGGAGGACGGCATGGCGTATTCTGTGAAAATGAAAAGAGATTCTAAGCCGAGATCGGGAATGGCTCTCGGAGGAATCGGTGCCGGAACTTTTGAGATCCGGCATGATGCGACAACAGCCAACTGGAACATCTTCAATAATCTTCCGCTTGGATGGGGACCTCTTTTTCCATTCCCAGCGCATTCAATGCTCTTCTTCGTCGCAAAATGGAAAATCCGGGGCGAATCCCCCAGGATGAAGCTCCTTCAAATCGAGGAAAGCCACGGCGCGGCATCTCTGCACAGCCACGAAATCCAATACATCTTCCCCTGGATGACAGGCGTTGACGAGATTTCCTTCGACGCCAGCTTCCCCTTCGCATCCTTCAAATTCAAGTCTGATGACATGCCATTCTCGGTCGAAATGCTCGCCTGGAGTTCCTTTATCCCGTTCGACCTGAAAAATTCCTCTCTCCCTTGCGCATGCTTCGACTTCAAGATCAAATCAAAAACAAAAGCGCCTCTCGACATCTGTCTCGCCGCAAGCCTAAGAAATACAGTCGCTTATGACGCGCCAGACAGATTTTTTACGACAAGAACCGTGGACGGAGCAAACTGCAGATCCTTCGTCCATTCCTGCGGCGGCGCTGACGAGAAGTCGTCATCCTTCGGCTCTATGGGCATAAGCAGTCTTTCCCGCGATTCTAAAATCTACGCCGGATGGGAGCACCCACACCCATATTACGAGCGCTTCATAGCTGAGGACAAGTTCCCGGAATGCGACGATACCGAAGCCAGAAACAAGCTCCATCCAGACGGGAAGAAAAAAATGTTCTGCGACAGATGCTGGAGCACGGCAGCCGTTGACAGGAAGCTTGAAAAAGGAAGGAACTGCCAGCATTCCTTCGTCGTATCTTGGTCATTTCCAAACAATTACGCACGGCACGTCGAAAAGGACGGGCATACGGACGGCTCGCCGCATCCAAGCCGCATAGAGGGGCATTATTATTCCAACTTTTTCAAGGACAGCGCCGAGGCGGGGGAATATTTCGCCTCCGCGCATGGCGAACTGAAAAGAAAGACTCTCCGCTTCCACAAGGCGTTCTTCGACTCGGACGCGCCGAATTTTCTCCTAGACCAGGTCAACTCCCACCTGAACACGATGTTCACGTCCTCGTGGTTCACAAAAGAGGGGCATTTCGGAATCATCGAGGGACTCGCCCCTCAAAAATCCTTCGCCGGACTTGCTACAACCGATGTAGCAATGTCGGGCGGAATCATGTATGCCGCCCTCTTCCCCTCACTCTCGAGGCAGATAAATCTCGACTACGCGAAATTTCAAAACAAAGATGGCTCGGTCGCCCACTCGATACGATGCAATTTTGAAACCATGGATTCCGGCGAGGGCAGTTCCAAACGTCTCGATCTGCCTGCCCAGCATGCCTTCATGTCCCTGCGGGACGCCTTCTGGGCGAACGACTTGGACTGTCTGAAAAAAATATATCCTTCGGCAAAGGCGGCGCTCGACTATGTCCTGGCGAAACGCGACATGAACAAGGACGGCCTCCCCGACATGGAAGGGATAATGTGCTCGTACGACAACTTCCCGATGTTTGGAGTCTCCTCATTCGTGGCAGGCCAGTTCATCCTTGCGCTGAAAACCCTCTCCCAGGCCGCCGAAGTCCTCGGAATCTCCGGCGATGCGGAGAAATATGGAGAGCTATTCGAATGCGGAAGACGCATTTTCGAGGAAAAACTCTGGAACCGAAGCTATTTCAGGCTCTGCAATGACCAAGGGGGTCCAAGCGGCAAAATTGACGAAGGCTGTCTCAGCGACCAGCTGATCAGCCAGTGGGCCGCATATCAGACAGGCTCAGCCCCGCTATATGACGAAAAGAAAGTCCGAAAGGCGATCCGGAGCATAATGCGCATGAACTACAAAAGCTGGCAGGGCCTCAGAAACTGCCAATGGCCCGGAGACAAATTCATGCACGAGATCCACAAGGATATCTGGGTTGATCAGGCGAACACATGCTGGACCGGCGTCGAGCTCTCCTTCGCCGCCCTCTGCATCTATGAAAATCTCCTTGACGAAGGCCTGACGATAGTCAAAAATCTCGACAGGCGCTACCGCAGAAATGGCATGTATTTCGATCATCAGGAGTTTGGAGGACACTATTTCCGCCCCATGTCCGCATGGTCGCTCATCAACGCCGTTCTCGGCTTCGGACTCAGAAACGGCAGATTCTCGTTTTCCCCAAAACTGCGCGGAAAAAAGACAAGGCTTTTCTTCGCGGCGCCGGAACTCTACGGGCACTTCGTCAGAAGAAATAAAAAGGTCTCAATCGAGATTTCCACCGGAATCCTCTCCATTTCATCGCTGGAAATTCCAAAATATGGCAATAGTATATGTGGGATAGAGGGCGACGGAAAAAAATTGGATGCCGGAATTTCGTATTCAGACAGTTCGGCTGAAATTTTCTTTCCTGAAAAGATTGACTTGAGAAAAAAACTTTCGATTTGCTTTCTTTGAAAACGTTGCAGTTCAGCTTGATTCTAGAGAATATCTGAAAAAAAGGTGGAGAAATGAAGATTTCGCAGAAAGAAAAGATTAGGATCGGAACGCTGGTCAATGGACTCCAAAAGGATCCGGCAAACTACATTGCACAAATCCTCCCTCATGGTTTCGAAAGCTTTTCGATCAATTTCTGGCAGAAGACCGGCGGTGTCAATCTGAAAAAAATGGCGGAAAGCGTCAAGAAGACCTTGGGAGACAGCGGAGCCGTAATCAGCTCTCTGGGGATATATGGAAACCCCCTCGAAGGAGAGCCGATTGACAAGGATACGGCTAAAGCCTGGTCAACTCTTATAGACAGCGCCCACCTTTTTGGGACCAATATCGTCGCCGGTTTTGCAGGCAGACTAAGGGGAAAAAGCATTCCGGACTCGATGAATCAGTTCAAGAGAATCTTCACCCCGATCGTGAAAAAGGCTCAGGACAAGGGAATCAAAATAGCCTTTGAAAACTGCGACATGGGCGGGAATTGGAACAGCGGAGACTGGAACATAGCCCAGACCCCGAGCGCCTGGGAGATGATCTTCGAGGAAATCCCGTCAGAAAATCTCGGACTACAGTGGGAGCCATGCCACCAGATGGTAAAACTCATAGACCCCATGCCACAGCTCAGAAAATATGTCTCCAGAATCTTCCACGTCCACGGCAAAGACGCAACAATATACTGGGACGTCGTCCGCGAATACGGTGTCTTCGGACCAAAGCAGTTCGCATATCACCGCACCCCGGGCTTCGGAGATTCGAACTGGACAAATATCATCTCGGAATTGAGAAAGGGCGGATTCTCAGGATCAATTGACATAGAAGGCTGGCACGATCCGGTCTACAAGAACGAGCTCGAAATGACCGGACAGGTGCACGCACTCAACTATCTCAAGTCATGCAGGGGATCATTCGTCGAAAATCCGTCAGTTGACTAAGTGTTTCAAATATTCGATTAAAAATAAACAAAGAATGTGTGAAAGGATCTCAGCAATGAAAAAACGTCTTGCAGCAGTCTCTCTCGCTCTCGGAATCTCATTCTCGGCATCTCTCTTCGCAGAAAGCGTCAAAATGCCGAACGGACAGATCTACAAGAACCCCGTGGTCATGGGAAAAACTCCGCTCGGACTTGACATCGCATACGACGGCGGAGTGGCGTTCTGGAAGTTCGCAGATCTGCCCGAGACCGTTCAGAAAAAATACGGCTACGATCCAGTCAAGGCCTCCGAATATGAAAAATTTCTCCAAGAACAGAAAAAAGACGCGATGCAGAGGCAGGTGACCCAGGAGGCACAGAGGGAAAAATACGATGTCGCGGCATATGCAGAGGAAGTAAGGCTCTACGGACTAAAAATTCAGAACGTTGAGAAGCAGATTCAGGACTACAAGACAAGAGCGGCGGACTTCAAATCAGAAGAAAAGGACGACGACAACAAGACGATGAAGCTTGCCGAGACCTCTCTTCAGGAATCTTCCCAGAGCAACGGCGGCAATGTGGGCTGGGGATATTCCACCTTCGGGGGCGGAAACAATATTACACAGCTTATGGCCGTCAAGACAAACGACTCGATTGCGGATCAGGCGAAGGACGACAGATTTCAGGCAAATGCCCTCAGAGTCGGAGTCTATCAGCTCGAACACGACCTCCCAATAATGAAAGACACCTACGCGCACATGCAGGCGAGGCTCAGCCAGATGCAGGCGGCTTTGGCCGATTCGAACAGTGCCGCACAAGCAGTCCAGGCAAAAGCCACGGATTTCAACACCATCCAGCAGAGGCTTACGGAACTCACAGAACTCCACAGAAAGGGAGTCATCTCTGATCAGGAATACAACTCGAAACGCGACCAAATCGTCAACGCAATGTAAGAATTCCGCGAAAAGAGAAGCTCTATCCTTCTTTTGGCACGGCGCAGTAAAAGCTGAGACTGGATTCGATCCGCTCAAACAGGTCGGTCACTTCCGCCGTACATTTCTGTTTCTTCCCAAACACATGCCATATGCAGCAGAGGGAAATTTATTTTTTAGAAAACTGATACTGCTCATGACAGGCTACAGTTTTTCAGAAAATAATTTCATTTTTTTGATGCGGAGCATCTTTTGGAGTGCCGGCGTGTGAGCGCCGCTTTGAGATTCCTGATTCAAAAGCTCTGCTTGCACAGAGCACTCCGAAAGACGGCTATGCCGTCAATCTGCATATGAGCATAATCCTTGTACTTTGTCCCCCGCAGACCAAATAGCTTCTCTCGGAAAAACAGAGGGAGACATCAATGTTCATCAGTGGTTAAAGCATCCGCAATCCGTAACCACAAAATTTGTTCGTTCACAGCGGAGCGGTTCACGTTAGCGGTGCCACGCGATTTACCGGAAAAACATCAACGAAATATGGAAGGTGTCATGAAAAGTATTCTTTTGACACGCAAAATAAATACTTTTCGAGCAACGTCTATCTAAGAAGCTCCCACCCGTTTCCGTTGCTGTAAACTGTTCCTGACGAAAGGATTGAGTATCCATCCATCAGATAGACGAGAGTCTTCTTTGTGGCGGCATTCTCCCATAGGATATCCGCGTTGCCCTCTCCCTTGAAATCGAGAGTTTTCACGACATTCCATTTAGTAGCAGGATTAGGATCTTTCAGAGTATAGACGATCCCATTAGCTGAGCTTGTCACTCCATTCATGATGTGAATCATTCCGCTTGCAGAAACTTCATGCTCCCAAAGGATGTCAGTCTTTCCGTCTCCGCTGTAGTCTGCTCCGTTCACAATCTTCCACCCGAGATCGCTCTTTATGTAGGAATATCCGCTGGCAGGCAGAACTGCAGTCCCGTTCATGAGATACATGTAACCTGCTTTGCCGTCAACAGATTCCCAAAGGATGTCCGTTTTCGAGTCGCTATTGAAGTCTCCGAACAATTTCAGAATCCAAGCTGGGCTCTTTGAATAGATCATCGCTTCAGAGCTGACAGTCGCGCCATTCATCAGGCAGAGATGCCCCTGAATGCCGTTGATCTCCCAAAGAATGTCAGACTTGCCGTCACCATTGAAATCCGCAACTTTTCTGACAAGCCAGCCAATTCCACAGTGCAATGCACTCACGGAGCTGACATTCACGCCGTTCATCAGATAGATCGCAGAACTGCCACTCTGAGGATGTATCCAGAGGACGTCATCTTTTCCGTCGCCGTTGAAGTCTGCGCATTCTCCGACTTTCCACTCTCCACCCTTGTAGATGCTTCTGACAGAGAGTATTGACGCACCATTCATGAGATAGACAAGAACCTGTCCGCTGATCTCATGCTTCCAGAGCATGTCGCATTTCCCATCTCCATTGAAATCTGCGAACTTCGCAACTGTCCAGTTCTTATCGTTTTTATCGTAGACGCTTGCAGGAGCAGAAGGCGTGATGCCATTCATGAAATAGATGAAACCATTTTCGACGGGGCTTTCGCAGATGACATCCGATTTCGAGTCGTCGTTGAAATCCTCCGGAGCAACTCTTACGAAATTCGCAGTTATGTCCATGTCGTCTGTGACATTTGTGACTGTGAGCGGATTTTGGGTGCCAGAGTAGTCGCC
>DYRX01000416.1 GCA_020718525.1 Victivallis vadensis | reverse complement strand
CCTCGTATGGCAATATTCTCATCAAATAATTCTGATTTGACTGGCATACGACTTTTTTCTCCACTGGCTGAAGGCTTTTTGCGACTTCCCTGGCGCTGACGAGGGGGTGCTCGCCCTTGAGAAGGTGTGTCAGCTCTCCCAGGGGGCGGCCGACATCCGAGGAGCGAATCCGCAAAACGGAGGATATCTCCTTCGTGAATTTTCTGATTTCCAGATTGTCGTCCACAAAGACTATTCCCTCGCGCAAATTGGAAAGGAGATTGTCAAGGTCGTTCGTCATTTCCGTGAGTTCCATGATCTTGATCTGATGCTCGGCGTTCACGGTGTGCAGTTCCTCGTTGACCGACTGAAGCTCCTCATTGGTACTCTGCAGTTCCTCATTGCTGGCGAGAAGCTCCTCGTTTGTCGCCTGAAGCTCCTCGTTGGAAGTTTCAAGCTCCTCGATGGTGGCCCTGGAGATTTTCCTTGGTGAACTGGAGTTCCTGCTCGAGGTCGGACATGTGCTGTGTGACGCCCTCGGCATAGTTTGTCGTCGTCCTTCCTCTGCTCCGGGGAAAGCTTCGCGTCCGGAATGTCTTCGATGAGCACAGCGGCGAGCGGCTCCTGATTCTTCTTGGTGCCGAGAAGAATCACTTTCAATCCGACTTTCCTGTTTTTTCCGGCAGACTTGAAGCCCAGATTGGAGTATGCGACATTCTCATTGCGGGAGAATGACCTCTGTATGCTTGTCGCCAGAGGGATCGCAAGTTCCTTCTCCATGACATTCGCAATGTTGAACTGGGTGCGGCCGGGCGGCATCTTGAGAATGTCCTTTCCATCGCCGATGGTGTAGAGAAGCTCAAGGCGCTCGTTCACGATCAGGGTCAGGGGGAGAATCCCCCCAGCCAGCGAAAGGACAAAGCGCTCGAGCATGCGCTCGTCCTCGAGCTCTACGGCAAGATGCTTTCTGACTGGCGCGGAGACACGGGCACGGATAGGCTCCAAGACATGCAGGCGTCCGCAGTTTTCAGCGTTCAAACCCTTGCGCCCCTTGGACTTGTATATTTTCCATCTCTGCTGAAGCACGTCAAAATAATGTTCATGCTGGCCGATTGTCTCACTGCTTCCAAGAAAAAGTATCCCGCCAGGATTGAGCGAAAAATTGAATAGCTCCATCACCTTGTTCTGCAGATTCGGCTGAAGATAGATGAGCAGATTCCGACAGCTTACGAAGTCAATGTTCGTGAACGGAGGATCTCTTATGATGTTGTGCTGGGCGAAAACGACCATTTCCCTGAGGCTCCGGCTCACCTGATAGACATCTCCATGCACATGGAAATATTTTTTCTGCAGTTCAGGGGGCAGATCCGCAACCAGGCTCGCCTGGTAGATTCCGCTCCCGGCCTGCTGTATCGCAGTCTGATCCACGTCAGTCGCGACTAATATTTTGACGTCGTATGATCTTTTGTGCAGCGCCATGGTCTCCTTGCAGGCGATTGCGACCGAATATGCCTCCTCGCCAGTCGAACAGCCTGCGACCCAGAATCTGATCTCCCTGTCAGCATTTTTCGACAGGATCTCCGGGATCGCCTTGCGCATCAGAAACTCGAACGCCTCCGGATCGCGGAAGAAGCTTGTCACACCGATGAGAAGCTCCTTGTAGAGGACAGAAACTTCTCTCGGGTTCCTCTCCATGAATTGGACATAGTCGGACAGCTCCGCGATGCTGTTCACAGTCATGCGACGCTCTATCCTTCGGAGAACCGTGCTCGGCTTGTAATGGGTGAAGTCGAGCTTCGCATGATCGCGAAGAAGGGAAAATATCCTGTCCAAATAAGTCTCTCCACGCTCTAGACGAGATTTGACGTCCGATTTTGCCGAATGGGGAAATTCAGCAAATTGCAGGAGCTGTGCCGGCATCTCGTCGGCGGGAAGCATGAAGTCCGCCAGCCCCGTGCTTATCGCACTGCGTGGCATCCCGTCGAACTTCGCCGACTCTGGAGTCTGAACCATCACCATTCCCCCGGCCTCCTTGATCGCGCGAACCCCGCGCATCCCGTCGCTTCCGGTGCCGGAAAGGACTATTCCCACCGCCTTGTCCCCCTGATCCTCGGCGAGAGATCGGAAAAATATGTCAATTGGAAGATTAAGCCCCCTGTCGTGCCCCTGCTCGGTGAGCAGAAGCTTTCCGTGGAATATCGTCAGATTGGTCTTTGGCGGAATCAGATAAAGCTTGTTCGCCTCGACCAGGAGCCCGTCCTCCGCGCGCTTCACCTCCATCAGGGTGCGCTTCGAAAGAAGCTCGACCATCATGCTCTTGTAGTCAGGCGAAAGATGCTGAATGACGATGAACGCCATCCCGCTGTCATTCGGCATCCTCGAAAAGAAATCGAGACCCCCAGCCGACGCCCCGACACCAACGTAATACTTTGGCTGGACAAGCGACTGGCTCGATGACACCTTGCTTTTTTTCACATTCAGCTCCCAATGCAGTAATTAGAGCCTGCTCGAAAAGGTCGAGCCAGGCGAAAAAAAAAGCAAAATAATTTTG
>DYRX01000415.1 GCA_020718525.1 Victivallis vadensis | reverse complement strand
AATACAAGAGGCTTTCCAGACGTAAGAGAAAGGAACGCCGTCATCCTGACGGCAGAAGAATTGAAGAGAGTATACCGAGCTGGGGCTCGGTGTTCCCGGGAGGAGAAAGGAATGCCGTCATCCTGACGGCAGGAAGAAGGAAGAAGAACGTGCTGAGCTGGAGCTCGGCGTTCCGTCAGGAGAAAGGCCATATGAATAAAGATCTCCGATCAAAGATGCAAAGAAGGACTATGAAGATCATAAAGATTTGTCTGTCACTCTTCATGCTTGTAATTTCAGGGGTGCAGGCAGACCAGGCTAATGGCTTGGTAATCTCCGATGGCATTGACTGGTCAATGCCTTGCGGCACAAAATGGTCGCCTTACTCTGGTCTGATCGTCTGGGATGTCAAGTGGGCGCATGAAAAGGCCAGGGAGAAGAGATATCAAGATGGAGACAGGCGACATCTTGCTGTCATGATCAACTACACCTGGTCGGAGCTGAACCCTGAAAAGAATGTATTCGACTGGAAGGAAATGGATGAAAAGATTAAGAAGATCACTTCTGTTTCCGGGGTCGGATATATATTCAACATAATATCCTACAACGAGTTAGACAAGCGCCGCAAGAAACCAGGAATACCGCCATGGCTCAAAGAGGATGGTGTAAGAACGCTTTCCAATGGCACTGTCGTCGGCTGGGAGAAAGATTCGCCGTTCATAAAATACTACGGCATATTCCTTGCGGAACTCGCAAAAAGATATGCCAATGATCCGAACTTTGTCGGACTCTACATGGCGTGGCTGGACTGCAACTGCGGGGAGGGGTATCTGAATGACAGGAGCCAGCTCTTCGACATGGAGGAGTTCAATGACAAGAAAAAAAAGCGGTCAGCATATGAGGAGGCCGTTGCCGTCGGATTCAATCCGGAAAGCATGGGGTTGTATGGGAAGTCATTCATAGACATCCATGCGGACGCCTTCAAGGGGCGTGAAAACAAGCTCGCATTCCCGAATGCGGAGCTTAACTTCTGCCAGCATGACAAAGCTTTCGAAAAACCGTCTGAAGAAATATGGAAGTATGCGTACAGCAAGGGGATAGGTAGGCGTGACGGTGGCACAGAAAACTGGTTGTGGCACATGAGTTCCGGCTATGGATTGAAATACGAGGACGGCTCATATCTTGAAAACATCGAGGAATTTGCTCCATACAACGACGGCAGGCTGTGGTACACGGAAAATGAGGCGTTCGCCGATGATCCGATATATACCCAGCGTTTTGGTCCGGTCTCGAATCTGAAGGAGCGCTGGTTTGTAACGCAGATGCGCGCCATGCAGGTGCGATGCAACTGGATCTGGGTGAACGGCGAAGTATATGACAAAACGGAAACTCTGCTTCCCGGTTTCAACCGCTGGTGTGAGTTGCAAATGGGTAAGACTGCGAAAACAAGTCCCGACGCCTGGTGCTGGCTCAGGGAAGGCTACACTTACCATAGGAAAAAAACACAAGCAGTCAAGAACTTCGAGCGTTGGATTTATCAGCGCGACATCGAGCCTGACGGGAAAACTGTTCCGGCAGATCCGTATGACATCAGCGGAATACAATGGGTCAGGAGTACCAGTGGAACGGATACCGAATATCATGCGAGGAGGACGGATATAGGCAACGGATCAAAATACATGTACTTCAGGGTTTTCAGAGATTTTTCCGGCGGTGGCTTGCGAAGTTCGCAGATCAAGGTTTCATATCTGGACGGTCCGGAAACCAGGTGGTGCATTGAATACAGCGTGAATGCTTCCGTTTCTAGGACGCCTGCAGTCAGGGCGGCTGGCAGTGCTTCATGGAAGACTGCGAGCTTTTCCATCCCTGAAATATCCTTTGCAGGAGCTTTCGGCGGGATGGATTTCAGGGTGGTGAACGAAGGCCGCAATGACTTGACAATTAAAATGCTCAGGATACTCAAATATTAAAAGGCAAATAATTAATACGGGAGGAAATGCAAGTGAGTGAGAAGATGTATTCATATTCGGATGATTTTACGGAGCTGAGTCTGGGCACGGCGCGGCCGGACACGGATTTCAAGAACGTCCTCTACAATGATTCATATTTCACAATTGTGAACCAGTGCATGGAAGGAAAGGGGACTCACATGACTGCGAATGGCTATGCGGTCGAGACCCTGCAAAACGATCGCATCATATATGTGAGGGACAATGATTCCTGCCGATATTTCAGCGTGAACTATTCGCCCGTCTATCGTGAATATCGAAGCTACAAGTGCATCTCCGGGTTTGGCTGGCAAAAAATTCAGAGTGTGAACGACGGTTTGAAGATATTGTGGAGGATATATGTGCCTGCCGGGGACGATCCGGTGGAGATATGGGATATGTGGATCGAGAAGGCCGGAGGAAGAAGATGTCCATAAAAATATCAGGATCGCGATTTGTTGCCGATGGCGGAGAAGCTTTCACTCAGATTGGCGTCAACTATTTCAGACCGGTAATAGGCTTGCCTCGAAAATTCTGGATGAGCTTCGACGAGGATTTGGTGCGCTCCGATTTCATG
>DYRX01000414.1 GCA_020718525.1 Victivallis vadensis | reverse complement strand
CCCACAACTTTCATAGTTGTGGGAATATTAGATTTGCTTGTGCGGAAGGACTTCCGCCGAGCAAATCACTAGAGCCGTATGCCTACTCAGAGTTTAGCTGTAAAGTGGATGGCAATACTTCCGCCAGGCGAATCTATTCCAGTTCGATTTCCTTGTCGTCAGGTATTGAGACGCTCGTGTTCTTGCCACCCATGATTATGGTGTAATCTCCGGCACTGAGATTTCTAAAGACGCCAGCTCCTTCCTTGTCGAGGGATATGGAAGACGAGAATCCGCCAGATTGATTGCTTGTGTTTTCGCGGGCGATGCTGACGAAAGCGCCAGCCTTTTCAGGTGCCGCAGAGACACTGAGGACATGAAGCACTGGCAGTTCAATGTCGAAGCTGTTTTCGCCCGGTGAGAGTTCGACCGAAAGCTCCCCTATCTGCGAATATTGCCAGCGGTCTGTCTTGAGAAAGACGATCAATGCATATTTTCCAGGCTGGAATGGCCCGAGCTTCACAACGCCTTTGGAATTGACATAGGACGCGTTGTTGTATCCGCCCGAATAACTGCGGTTTTTCTGGTTTTCAGGAAAAATTCCAAATCCGAGCCTCTCCTCGTAGCCGGCGCGTCCGTAGTTTGTCAGAAGGACATCGAGAATAGCCTCCCTATCGAATTGAATGACGATGCGCTCGGGAGGGGGAATTGCGAAAGAGACCTCCTTTGAGCCGAAGCTGTTGGATAGAACACTAATTACATATTCAGCCTTGTCGGGACTTGAAGCATCCTTGAGTCCGCCACTCTTCTCTGGAATGGGGACAATATATGTCCCGTCGGGCAGACGCCTAGATGCGATAGGACTCCTGTAAGATGCGCCCGTGCTCCGGCATTCGATGCTAATCTGGCAGTCTGACAATTGCTTGCCTGACGGGTCAAGAACTGAGACGACGACCGAATTGTTTTTTTCTAGAGGAGGGACTTTTAGATCTTTTCTCACGGTCTTGCCGTTTACGCAGACTTCTTCGACCGAAAGGGTCTTGTCACACATGCAGGCGAGAAGATAGTTGCCGGGGACAAGTCTGTCGAAGCTGTATTCGAAGGAATTGTGGGAGGCGGCATGGACCTGCCTGCCCTGTCTGATGAATTCCCAACTGCGTTCAGAGCCGCTTGGCACCTGGATTAGGCAGACTTCATAGTGCCCTGGTGCATTTTCGTCGTCAGATTGGATTTCCTCGAATATGAGCCTGCCTTTAATTCCTGGGACATCCTCCATTCTTAGGACGATTTCATCAGGAATATCCCCCGCCTTTACAGAGACTCTGAGCATGTCAGAAGCAGTCCCGTTTTCTTCATCGTTGGCACTTAGGATGTAGATGCCTTCGTCATAAAGTTCCAGCATGGGATCCTCAGGACACCAGTCAATGCTTCTTAGATAAGATCCACTAGTTTTTTGTCCATCAATTCTGAGTTTTGCTGAAGATGCTGGATTGCAATCCGGATCGAGCACCAGCACTTTGAATTCGAAAATCGGTTTCATGAACAAAGTCAGTTCTGCGTCCGGCTCCACAAACCTATTATTTGTATTATTTGCATCTTCGTCATAGCCCTCTGCCAAAACTGAGATGTAATATTTTCCATCGGGCAGTTCGTTGATCGCGAATCTGCCTTCAGAGTCGCTGACGGTGCTGTATTTATTGCGTTCAATTGTCTTGAAGTTGTCCATGTAGCCCTCAAGCTTCATGTCGAGATTCTGCATCCGCCACCAATTTTTTTTGCCGAATCTGTGGTAAGAAGACCTGTCCTGTCTCTGTGCAGTAACCTGCGCTCCTGCGATTGGATTACCCTTTCTGTCCATTACCTTTCCTGTGAATGATCTGGATCCGTGAGGTCTTTGGATTGTGTCAATCTCCTTTTTGATCTGACTGCGCATGGACTCGATAGCTTTGAGCTTCTCCTTGGGCGGAGAGACGGGCTTGGCATCCACCTCCTTATGATCTTTCTTTGCATCCTTGGGCGTCGGCATTTCTTTCGCGCCGTTCGAATCGCCTGCAGGGTCATTCTGAGAAGAAGCACCTTTTCCCTTGAAGCCAAAAGGGGAGGAGAATAGAAGAGCGCAGACCGTCGCCGCGATCAGCACGATGGTGGCTACTATTTCAAATGCTAGTTTTTTCATTGCAAAATAATTTCTTCAAAGCGAAAATTGCCTGCTGACAGAAAGATCTGGCTTCATCAAGCTAAGCTTAGAGCGGAGAAAAAGAAATTCAAGTTTCATTCTGACTTTTATCTGTCCACTTGAATTTATTAAAATGAAAAAATATAGAGAACCTTGGTTCTAAAAATCGAAGGACATTATCTTGTTCACTCCGAAATGACTAACTTCATAGTTGTCGAAGCTCTTGAAGAAGACGTGCTCTTCCCGAGGAGCTATGGATGAAATCCTGCCAATGCGTCTAGGTCACTTTTCCAATACTGCCGTAGCATCCCTTGAGAATTTTGCGCATTCCGGCTATCTTTTCAAAAAGAGGGATTTTTTTCAGAATTCCTGACTCGTGGAAATTGCTG
>DYRX01000103.1 GCA_020718525.1 Victivallis vadensis | reverse complement strand
ACACCTCGCATATCTTTCCCAGCAGGCTGAGGTGGATCAGGGTTGCAAGGACTTTTTTGCCTGTGGCTTTTTCGATTGCCTCCTTGTAGAGGGCAAGCTGAGGGG
The DNA here is from genome assembly GCA_020718525.1 of Victivallis vadensis. GTDB lineage: Bacteria > Verrucomicrobiota > Lentisphaeria > Victivallales > GWF2-50-93 > DYRX01. Next base: position 12,122 of record DYRX01000103.1, on the reverse strand, counting down.
CGAATTGCTTGACATGCTCGACGAAATCATTTTCGGAGTAGCCCTTGTGGTCAATCACCACATAAGCTTCCGGCAGTTCCAGCACCATGTCAACAAAGCCACTTATCAGTTGATTATCCGCATTTCGGAGAGCGATTGGCCATTCGCGCAGAATTTTCGCTCCGGGATATTTCTGTCCGATAAATGCCATCAGGCTTTCGACAACAACGAGCATATCCTCTGGCAACATCGCCCCTTCGAGATTCCAGCGACGGAGAAGTCCGGTTGCTATGTCGAGCTGTCTGTTCCTGTCCATTCCGATTGTGTCAACAGCCAGAAAGCCATGTATGGCATTTCCAAGGGCGGTTTTATCAGTCTTGGACTTTATTTTTATGGAACGTTTGGAGTCGTGAAGCAATTTGGATTCATAGCTTCTTGAAGCTGGACTCTTCTCATTTGCGGAACTCGGAGAAATTCTTGCAGGAGGATAATCAACGGATTTCTTTGCCCCATCGGCAAGATACTTATCCTCTTCTGGGGGACTTGCAAGCAGTTCCTCGCTGTCAAATTGATATGTTTCCAAGTCTATTGATGCCTTGCCGATCTTTACCGAGTTTTTCCCGACGACGGTCGGAAGTTTAAGGACTGGATTTCCTGACGAATCGGCAAGCTCATCAATCCATCCTGCATTCAAAATTACTGTGCCGTCCTTTTTTGACTCCTTCCTACGCAAGGAAAGCGCGAGTCCATCACGGGCACGCGTCATTCCGACATATATCAGGCGCTGGGATTCGAGGATCGCCTTTCGCTTGGCATCCTTATTTTCCTGCAAGTCTTCCAGATTTTCGTCAAGACCCGGAATTTTCTTTTGCCCACCAAAAGGCCATGGCCAGAAGTGTATGTAACGGTTGGCGAGTGGATTCTTCGGATCGAACTTAGGCGCGGGAATGACATCAATGCCGAAAGCTCCTCCACGCGAAGAGGAATCCAGGCTTGTCAGTATCACGACAGGCCATTCCAATCCCTTGGCACTATGATAGGTCAGGACATTTACAGTATTTGCCCCGTAGCCTTCCGCCTGTTTCGGATCCAGTTCGTCGAGATACGATATGAATCCCGCCACGGTTGCGGCATTGCGTCGCGCAAGGCATTGATCCACATAGCCGCAGCAAAAACCTCTCAGAGCGTCAAGATTGCAGAGCCTCGCATTCAGATTGTCCCAGGACTTCAATGTCCTTGGAAGCTCGACAGCTGTTATCGCATTTTCGAGCGATTCAAGAGGAGTCCAGTTCTTCATGCGCTTCCTCATGCTGTCGAGCGCAGCGATCAACGAATCGCTCTTCCAATCTTTTATCGCGGCATCCTTGTCTTTTACGAGACAATCGAGCCATTTCGAGTTGGATGAATGGAGAGGTGAAATGTGGACTATCTCGGCAAGAGCTACAGTGTCATTTTCGTCATTCATATATCTGAGAGCGGCCATGGCGAGCTGGCATTCCCGGACATCGAGGAGTTTTCCCTGAGGTGCTGAAGCGCGTATGCCAGTCTTTTCGAGGCACTTCGCGATATCACTGCACTCCTCATTCTTTCTGCAGAGTATGGCGATGTCGCTTGCTTTGATGTCGGGCCTCCTTGAGAGCAGGTCTCTGACACCGTTTGCTATCGCAATTGGCTCCTGAACGTTGTTTTTCGCTTCGAGGCTCCATGTTTCAATCCATCCGCCTTCGGCCTTTTTCTTGCGTTGGGCTGGGATTTCAAGGCAGACCTTGTCCTTCTCAAGCCAGTGGAAGACCTCAGAAAATACCGCATTAGTGAACTCAATCAGATTCTCTTTGGATCGCCATGAATGTTTGAGCGTCTTAGTGTCCGTAATCAATTTCGCCACTTCGTCCATGAGCTGTGAATCCGTTCCCCTGAATCCGTAAATGGACTGCTTTGGATCTCCGACCCAGCTTGACTTTCCGGCGATCTCGTTGAACTCGAGGAATAGCGCGAGCTGTATAGGGCTGGTGTCCTGGAACTCATCAACCATAAGCTGTTTCAGACGCTCCTTGAGGGATTCACGGAACGCCTTGTTGCTCCTTAAAAGCTCCAGAACCTTTGTCTCCTGATCAACAAAGTCCATCAGTCCCTGAACCCTCTTGAATCTGTCGTATGCTTCTAGCGCCTCTCCTGCGCATTCGAAGACACCGTATATCATGGTCTTCATGTCATCATGGAATCCAGGGTGCACGAGAACCAAGCCTGCAATTTCGTTCAAATCGTCGAGGGCACCGCCGGCATCAGTTTTTCCCGTTGATAGTTTTGAAAGCTTGCTCCAATCACTCCATTTCAGAGGGTAGTCTGAACGAATCTCCCGATCAAGTGTCTTTAGGGCATCGAATGCTTCCTTGCTAACTTTTGTAGTCAAAGTCAATTTCCCGAGATCGGCAATAGCAATCTTGATCGCCCGCTCCAACTCCTCCCCCAAGTCTCTTTTTGAAGGAGCTCCGAGCAGGTTGGACAATGATTTCCATGACTTGTCTGCGCAGTTCTTCAGGTCTAGCTGGGTAACTTGATTGGCGCGTGCGAGATCAACAACTCTTCTGACGTCATCCCTCCAGTCGCCGATTTTCTGGTACGCGTTGCCACCGCCAAGCCTTTCCATACTCACGGCAAGCGGTTCCAGTTTGTCGGCATGCTTTTCAATTACGCTGGACACGGCGATCTGGAACAACCTCTTGCCATCCTCCTCCGGCAGAACATCGAGGGCAGGGGAGAGGCCGGCGTCAATAGCGTATTCCGACAAGAGCCTTGCGCATACACTGTTCACGGTTCCTATGAAGCCATCAAGAATCCTCTGGGCATCGTCGGTTCGGCCTTCCTTGAGAAGTTTCAGCCTTATTCGCTCCCGCAGTTCGTCTGCGGCCTTCACCGTGAAAGTCGTAGCCATGAGGTTTTCCGGAGGGAGGCCGGCTTTTATCTTTTCGAGAACCCTTTGAGTGAGGTTGAAGGTTTTTCCCGTCCCTGCGCTGGCGTTGATTATCTCTATGTTTTTCATCTGTCACCTCCAATCATTCCGCAAAGGTTCCCAAAATCGCAGAAGAAGCATGGAGGCTCCTGATAAAGCATCCCTTCAGCCCGATACTTATCTTTCATTATCTTTTTAATTTTGTCTTTTGCTTCCTTAGCATCACTGAGGTTTTCTTCAACCTTCATGTTTTCCTCAATGATGCCGCCGACCTCGATCGTGCCTTCATTCAATGATTTCAAGTTATGAGTCCAGCTCTTTTTGCCCATCTGCCAGATCTCATCGAGCGATAGATCGGATTCTATCGCTTCATCCTTCAACAGCTCGCTGTCGCTCAATAGTTCTCCCTGCACAAGCATGAAGTATCCGGCATGAACTTTCGAACTCTTCCCAGACCTCAAAAGCCAGGCATAAACGGCCAACTGCAGCGAATCCCCCTCTTTGACCTCCTGCATCTTGCGCTTGCTTGAATTGCTCCATTTGAGGTCAAGGATGAACGGATCCCCATCCCTGTCATGCAGGACAAGATCCGAATAGCCTTTGAAAGTGATCCCGTCCATATCTCCTGCAAGTTCCTTTTCTGTCTCATCAACAGTCAATCCCAGTCTATTTACCGCGGCTACAAGCTGTCCTATCGCCCTGATGATCTCTGTCCTGTAGCGCTGACAGTCTATGCTCCTGCCGTCGAGGAGGAGCTCCGAAGCCATGGCCGGAAGAAGTTTGTCGAATAGCACTGCGGCCTTCTTTTCCGCATCGGCGGGTGTAAATGATGCCCCCGGATCATTGAAAAGTTCCTGAACTATCCTGTGGCAGAATGTTCCAATCATCTGGTTCCCTGTCGGGAGTGAAAATGACTCCGACTTCCTAAGTCCTGAATGATAATGCAATGTCCATTTCATCGGACAGCCTATCATCGTGCTCATCTGCGAATAGGAATGTGAAGCTGGTGGTGCAAAGGAATTCTTCGGGACACTGTGCCTGGCAACTGCCTTTTTAGGCTCTTTTTCCTTGATTTTCCTTAAACTTACCTTGTGTCCGGCAAGAGTCCAGCTTTCCTTTTGGTTAAGACTAGCACATTTCCGTGTGAGACATGAGCTCAAGTCCTCCTCATCCTTGGGTGCATGCTTGGAAGCTACTGCTGTTTGAGCCTTCATTGCGACGCTGAAAATATCGTCCCAGAGGGGATGATGTGGAGAGTCCTCTCCATGCAGTTGGACAGGGTGGAATATAAGCAGGTTTTCCTGGGCGTTATCAATCGCCCTTCTCCATGCGAGCACCTCCCGTCTTCGAATCGCAGAGGAGCTCTCCATGTCTGCGCCAAGGCGTTTCAGGCTGTCTCGCTCGGAGTCGCTCCAGAAAAGCGGCTGAGCATCTGCGGGATACTTGAATCCCCACCAGAGAACTGTTTTCGCCATTGATATTATCTGTCCTGGATGCTTCACGACTTTCCATGCGGCCGCCTGCTCCTGGCGATCTGGCGACTCGCATCCGGTGCCAATCACGGAGTCAAGCATTCTCTCAACGGTGACACGGGGGACATACCCCTTGCCGTCGGCAAGACTCTGCATCTCCTTCGCATGAGCAAGAACTTCCATCAGCATCGGCTCTCTGCCAAGCTGTCCCGCCGCGAATTCCTTCACCCACTGACAGCGCCGCTTAAGCGCCTCCTCCGGAATGCCTTCTTCCGGATCAAAGCGTTCCTTGGACAGGAAAGCATCGAGTTCAGCCATGTATGAATCCGCCCTGGTCTTGGCTTCGGATTCCAGTATCCCGTCGTCAATGAGACACCCCTTCTTCTTCTCGCAAAGCTCCTTGAAGGCTTCCTTCCACTTATCACCGCCTATTCCCGGTTCCTCTCCCAAAGCCTTAAATAGACGCCTCGCAACATATTTGGGGACAGGAGATATTGAGAGGGATAGCAGTTCAACAATACTGTGCAGATCCAATGGGTTCCAAGAGTTGGCAAGCACTAGCGGAAGTATCTGCAGTGCAGACCTCCACCTTGAGGCTTCGGAGCCCCCCAACTGCGGCAATCCAAGCCTCTGCAATGCCTGATCGAGAATGTCGCTATCCCCATCACAGATGATCGTAATATCCTTCTTGGACTTTGTATCAGCGGCAAGCCAGGTCGCAAGGCTTTCGGCCGCCTCCCATTCATCGGAAGCCTTGAGCAGAAGTATCGAATCGTCCTTGTCCGAGATATTCCCCCCGGTGCCTGAGCTCGACATTGCTTCACGGATTATCGAAAGATTCGATGAAACCCCACTGTTTGGGAGCACAGGATGCTTTTCAACAATGATTCCAAAGCCCTTCAGCTTTTTGAAAAACTTCTGCCATGTAGGAGGCAGTAGGTCAAATTCATCAACAAGCTGAACGCTGGCAATAGTTGACGCGGCAGATTGGTCAAGATTCTTTAGAAGTTCAATCAAGCGGTCTGCGGCTCCGGGAGATAATGCGAGTCCAGACTGCTCGACTTCGGAAAGCGACTGCAATCTGACAGAGCATGTCTTGTCGGCTTTTCCGTTCCATCCGGCTTCTATTAGCGAGTCCCTCAATTCGAGAAGCTTCTTTGCAGTTGACCAGGCGTCTGCCGAAAATGAATCGTGGAACCAGGCGGCCGGTCGGTCGCAAAGCTTCAGTCTCTCCATGTATTGATTTATCCGATGGGCGGGATGAATGCTTGGTCCGCTAAGTCCGAGTCTTGGCTCAAGCAATGACAGCATACCGAGCGGACCGGTCGCAAATTCTCCGAAGCTCGCCTGCTTCTCGCTAGCTGGAACGCCGTCAAGATGCATCCCGAATGTCAGTTTGAGCCTGTTGCGGACGCCAGCGTCAGTTGAAATCATAAAATCCTCCTGAATCTAAAGTTTTCTTTTTTATCTCGCAGTAGCGGGATAATATTCGGTTCGCCTCCTCACAGGTCAAGCGGCTGGCTTCTTTTACTTCATCCGAAAACTCTGACAGCCAAAGCGCCCGTTTCCCGATAAATGCATCCGTCCAGGGCACTGGTATCTTTTCCGGCATAGCCGTAGGAAGTACCCATGCGAGCCTTGCAGAGCCGCACAGCAAAAGCTCCAGACATGCTCTTTCCCCCGGCGAATAGAAGGTGCTGAAAACGATCGGAGCATTGTTCCCGCTGTCGCGGCCTATCTCCGCTAGGATGTTCTCGCTACAGCGAGATATTTCCTCCTCCGTCGCCTTCCGCGAAATTCGCAAGCCCAGTCTTTTGCCGGGCTCCTTCAACAGCGCCAAATTGCCCTTGTAGCGCATATTGTCGAAGCGGCCTTCAGGGACATCCCGTAGAGCCCAGCGTCTAGGATTGGCGCGTATATACCGCTCTTTTATCTCGAGCTCCGCCGCATCGAAACATATCACATCGTAATAATTCGGCGACCAGATAGGCTCTCTCTTGCCATAGCAAGATGCAACGCCGCAAGATCCCCCCAGCCGCGGGATATCCCCGCCTCCATTCCCGCGTGACCGCCCCCTTGAATACATTCATAACTTCGCCGAGGCCTTTGCCTACTGATTTCGTTATGCGGACAAGCCCGTGGAAATGATTCGGCATCACCTGCCAGGCACCAAGCTCGATGTGCGCGTAATGCGATGGGATTTCCGCCCAGCATTTTTCCACAAGCCGCCCAAGCTCATTCGGACGCATTTCGCTCTTAACCACCGCCCCGAAAATCTGCTTGTGGTAGTCCGATCCGAGCGTCACAAAATACCAGCCCCGGCGCGTATAGTCCCGCCCCGGCATCCTAAGCTTCTGCGACATGCTCTTCTTATATTCCATACCGCCTACACACGTTCTTCCCCGCTAGAGCGGGCGATCCCATGTTCCATACCGACCTTCGCCCCTTCTTGCCCGTCTTGCCAGCTACAGCAGGCTAATCCTCATACCTTCCGAAGAAAATAAATCCCGCAATATTCCCCAGCGCAGGCATTCGCGGCAGGCTGACCCCCTCTCACGCTTCGCCCCTGTGTGGCAGATCAACTGCCTATTCCATAACTTTTTCTGATTTCTCCGATGACATCTTCCATTTTTCTTGTCCTGGAATATCCCAAGTTCTTCAAGTCCAGATTGAGACCTCCCATGGCTTCAGTGAAGGCTCTCAGGTCATCGGCCACCTGTCCGGATAGTTTTGGAATTTGTGCGGGGGAGAGTATAAGGAACAGTCTGAAAATATCCTTTCGATGCTTATGGATGTCTTCGTTGTCAAACTTCTCTCCCTCCTTCATACGTCCATCTAAGACCTGTTTATAACTTTTATCACGCACACTAACATTAGATCCGTTATCGTTCATTTCAAGCGTTAGTGTTTGCATCTTCCCGCCCCGGCTGAACATGTTCACATAGTCCATAACCTTCATGGCCTCGGCTATGACGGGTTTGCGGTAGTCATTGACCGTCGGAAAATTTTCTGGTCTGGCGTTCACATAAAGCCCGCCAGGATTCATGATTTCAATGCGGTCATCATACTGGTATAGTCTAATCGGTGCGTTTGACTGGTAGTCCCTGTGCATTATTGCGTTCATCATAAGCTCTCGGATCGCCCATCGCGGATACTTATGCACCATCTTTTCCTGAAGAGTAGAAATTGGAACCTGCCATCGCTGTATCACCGCCGCATCAAAGAAGTCGTCAAGTCTCGGAATTAACGAGAATATATTTTCTTCAAATCTCAGTTCATTCAACGCTGGCGAGCCATTTGTCTTGCCTCCAAAACGGACATACTGTACGCATGCGCCATGAAGAGTGTATTTAGCAGGTTTTTCAATTCATTTTTCGTAATCATATTCTTTCTGCCAAATCATTTTTTGACGGCAGAGCCGTCTTTCGGAGTGCGCGGTGTAAGCCGCGCTTTTGAATCTCTTAAAGCAAAGTCCCAGCTTGTCAATCTCGCCCCTCAATTATAACAATCTCTTTCGAATCATCAATATAGGCACTTTTTTCTTTTCCTGCCCAGTTCCACCATTTCCACCAGATCTTGGCGGCATTCAGCTGGTATTTTACAAGTTATTTGTCAGCAACAACTTGCAAATAACCGTTCAAAAGGCTTTAACCACGGACAACGTGTCCTGATTTTCAATTTTGCATATTCCCCGCTCCTTGGCAGTTTTCCCGCCACGCCTACAATATTCCGTATGACACTTTTTATCCTGCGCCGGCCGACATCGAGCTTGACTGATTGCATCGTCGAACGCTTCGCGCGGCACTCCGAAAGACGGATTTGCCGTCAATCTGCGGATGCGCAGCATCTTTGGGAGTGCCTGACGCTCAGAGAATCACGGTGCTTCGGCAAGAAAAAGTGTGAATTCGGCAAAAAATATGTTTTAGGCTTGAAAGACGCGTTTGGCAGGCTATTTTCATTGCCCGTTTTGCCGCATTTGGAGCGTATGGACGCGGCATTTTGTGCAAACAGAAAATAGCAAGGTGGTGAGACAATGGCTGTGAAGATCAGGTTCAAAAGGACAGGCGCAAAAAACAAGCCCTGTTTCAAGATTGCCGTCGCCGACATCAGAAGTCAGAGAGACGGCATGACAGTCGAGTATGTGGGCTACTATGATCCGGTTAAAAAAGAGAAGAAGATTGACATCGAAAGAATTGATTACTGGATTTCCGTAGGCGCAAAGATGTCCGATTCAGTCCACGATCTCTATAGAAAGTCGGGTGGACAGAAAGTGGTGGCGAGAAAAATCAGAAAGAGCGCCCCGAAAAAGACTGAAAAGACTCAGGAACCGGCACCGGCTCCCCAGTGATCTGGCGGGACTTTTTTTCGACCGTGGCAATCGGACACAATAATTTTTTTCAGAGGAACTGACGAACGTGCTAAGCAAACTAATGAATCTATTTTCAGGCGGAAACGCCAAAGACAAGCAGGCGGACAAAGTGCCTGCAAGCTCTCCCGCGAGGCGGAGCGAAGACGAGCCGGCATCGAAAGCCGCTCCAAAAGGCGAAGTCAAGGATCTCGAGAACTTCGTTGACTATGTGGTTAAAACTCTGGTTGACAAGCCGGAATCTGTGAGAATCAGCAGAAAAGAAGCCGAAGAAGGCGCTAGTGTGATAGAAATCGTCTGCGCCAAGGAGGACATGGGCAAGGTCATCGGCAAAAGCGGCAAGACAATCATGGCGATCAGATCCCTTGTCAGCGGCGCGGGAGGACGGCTCGGCAGAAGGGTTTCCGTCGAAATAGTCGAATGAAGTGCAGATAGACATTGCAACAATTTTTCCGGAGGTTTTTTTCGGACCCTTTTCCGAAAGCATCGTCAAGAGGGCGATCGAAAAGGGGCTGATCAAGATAAACATATTGAATATCAGGGACTTCGCGGACGACAGGCGCGGCACAGTTGACGACAGGCCGTATGGCGGAGGACCTGGGATGCTCATGAAGCCCGAGCCGTTTTTCAAGGCCGTCGAATCGCTCGAAGACTGGAAAGGCGGACCTGTTCTCCTGATGAGTTCTCAAGGCGAGCTCTTCAGCCAGAAAATGGCGGAGGAACTCGCCGGCGAAAAACGGCTGACAATTCTTTGCGGGCATTATGAAGGAGTTGACGAAAGGGTTGCGATCGGTCTCGCAGACAGGGTTGTCAGCGTGGGCGACTATGTGCTGACGAATGGAAATCTTGCCGCGATGATCGTTGTGGACGCTCTTGCAAGGCTGATTCCGGGAGTTCTAGGATCGCCACTCTCGAATCAGGACGAGTCGCACACAGGGGATGTCCTTCTTGAGCACCCCCAATATACAAGACCTGAGTCTTTTAGAGGAATGGAAGTGCCGGAGATCCTTTTGTCAGGGGATCATGCGGAGATAGCGGAATGGAGGCGGACGATGTCTCTACAGCTTACAAAGGAGAGGCGACCGGATCTCTATTTCAGATATTTGAAGGACAATTTGAATTTGGAGCACGGAGATCCGGAGCCTTGCGAATTTCGCAGACCAATAAAAAAAGAAAATAAGAACAAGAAGGAGACAGATAAATGAACATCATGGAAAAAGTGAATGCCGCTCAATGCAAATCGGAAGTTACGGACTTCAGCATTGGCGATACAGTAAAGGTCCACACAAAGATTATTGAAGGCGACAACGAGAGGATTCAGATTTTCGCAGGAGTTGTGATTGCCCGCAGAGGCAGTGGAATCAATGAATCTTTTACCGTGAGACGTCTTGCATATGGACAGGGCATGGAAAGGGTTTTCCCAATTCACTCTCCAAGAATCGAGAAGATTGAAGTGCAGAAGCGCGGCAAAGTCAGAAGAGCCAAGCTTTACTATCTCAGAGAAAAAGTTGGCAAATCTGCCAGAATCAAAGATCGGGAATAAGCCGGACACTAGATTTGCTTGCCGGAAGTCCTTCCGCACAAGCAAATCTAATATTCCCACAACCATGAAAGTTGTGGGAAAGGTCTGATAAGATCATCCTACATTTCATATTTTCCAGTAGATGACTCAATAGTTTCCTACGATTGCACAATCAAGGCGGGTAACCCGTCAAGCTGAGTGTTTAGGTCATCTTGCGGAATGAAGTATGGCTCTTCCTCCGAAAGAGCCTCGTGCCAGTTTCGGCGAAAGCGGCATACTGAGCTGGAATTGACTGGAATCTCATCCGTGCGCAGTACGATTGCGGCACCGTTCAGCAAATCTTTGCTCTTAGGCGTTGTAGGAGCTCGAGGTTGTTTTGCCTCCAAGCTCAACCCAGTCCGTGTGGAAAAACTCTCCGCGCTTCTTGTCAACTCGCTCATACATGTGGGCACCGAAGTAGTCTCTCTGCGCCTGAAGCAGGTTTGCCGGCAGAGAAGCCGCACGATACGAGTCATAGTAAGAGAGCGCGCTTGAGAATGCCGGAACGGGAATTCCAAGCTGTACCGCGGTGGAGATGGTTTTTCTCCAGGAATCCTGGCACTGGTCAATGACGCTCTTGAAGAACGGATCCAGGAGGAGGTTCTGGAGAGACGGATTTTTGTCAAATGCCGTCTTTATGTCTCCCAGGAATTTGGCTCTGATGATGCATCCGCCTCTCCACATGAGGGCGATTTCTCCGTAGTTGAGCTTCCACCTGAACTCTGACGCGGCGGCCTTCATGAGCTGGAACCCCTGCGCATAGGAGCAGATCTTCGAAGCATAGAGAGCTTTTTTCACATCCTCGACGAATGCGGCGCGGTCTCCTTTGAAATTGGCGCTTGGACCGCTGAGTATCTTCGATGCCGCTACACGCTCATCCTTGATCGCCGAGAGACAGCGTGCAAACACCGCTTCTGCAATGGTTGGAGCAGGCGCGCCCATGTCGAGAGCGGCGACGCTCGTCCATTTTCCGGTGCCCTTCTGTCCGGCTGTGTCGAGAATCACGTCAACGACCGGCTTGCCTGTTTCGGCATCCTTTCTTTCAAGAATGTCTCTGGTTATCTCGATCAGGTAGCTGTTCAGTTCGCCGTCATTCCATTTTTTGAAGATCTCGTGCATGTCAGCCGAAGACATGCCCAAAACGCTCTTCATCAGAAAATATGCCTCGCAGATCATCTGCATGTCGCCGTATTCGATTCCGTTGTGAACCATCTTCACGAAATGGCCGGCACCGTCGTTGCCAACCCATTCACAGCAGGGGCTTCCATCGGCAACCTTGGCAGAAATCGCCTGGAAAATAGGCTTGACGCTCTGCCAGGCGTCCGGATTCCCGCCAGGCATTATGGAAGGACCCCTCAGCGCCCCTTCTTCACCGCCGGAAACTCCCGTGCCAATGAATAGAATTCCCTTTTTAGAGAGATATCCAGTGCGTCTTATCGAATCGGGGAAATGGCTGTTGCCGCCGTCAATGATTATGTCGCCCTTCTCAAGATGCGGAAGAATGAGCTCGATGAATTCGTCAACGGGCTTGCCAGCCTTGACCATTAGCATGATCTTCCTGGGTCTCTCAAGATTCGCGCAGAGCTCCTCGATGCTGTGACATCCGATGATCTTCTTGCCCTTCGCCCGCCCGTTCATGAATTCGTCAACTTTGCTCACAGTTCTGTTGAATACCGCCACGCAGAAGCCCTTGCTCTCCATGTTGAGAACAAGATTCTCTCCCATGACTGCGAGACCAACGAGACCAATATCAGCTTTTCCAGACATTGCAATTCCCTTTCATTTGTATTGATT
>DYRX01000102.1 GCA_020718525.1 Victivallis vadensis | reverse complement strand
TAACTTATTCATTATTAGTTATTTACATCTTTTAGCGTCTGGAAGATCCGTTAAACCGGAAAATGGATCGGCTGTCTGGAAAATGTCGTAAAACATTTCCCACAGGAATCAGCGACTGATTCCTGATATAGTTTTTCAATGGGAATGAAATCTGGGTAGAAAGATGGAAGGCGATGAAGATGAATTTGCCTGACCGGAGCCCGATGGCTCCAGTAAGCAGGGCTGTGCCTGCATTGCCACCCCCCCCAGCTTTACATTTGCCAGGAATAGAAAAAGGAGACATCATGCGCCGAACTGCATGCTGTGCAGTTTCTGGTATCTTCCATTGGCGGCGAGCAGTTCCTCGTGCGAGCCTGATTCGACAATCACGCCCTTGTCTATCACAATGATTTTGTCGGCGTGATTGATAGTGCTGAGCCTGTGGGCGATCGCGAAGACGGTTCTGTTCTCCATGAGGTGGTTGATCGCGTCCTGCACAAGGCGCTCGGTCACTGTATCGAGGGCGCTGGTGGCTTCGTCGAGTATGAGTATCGGCGGATTTTTCAGCATGGCTCTTGCGATGGAGATGCGCTGTTTTTCGCCTCCGCTGAGCTTGAAACCTTTTTCTCCGACGATGGTGTCATATCCGTCGGAATGCCTGCCGTCAACTATGAATTCATGGGCGTTCGCCTGTTTTGCCGCCTCGATGATTCGTTCCTTGGACGCGTCGGGCACTCCATAGGCGATGTTTTCAGCGATGCTCGTGTTGAAGAGGATGGTGTTCTGGGAAACAATGCCTATCAGCTCCCTGAGCGAGGCTATTTTCAGATTTCTGACATCGTGCCCGTCTATGAGGACGGCGCCCGAGTCAACGTCGTAGAAGCGGGCGATCAGATTGGCCATGGTAGTCTTTCCAGAGCCTGTTTCACCGACGACCGCCACTACGGATCCCTTCGGAATTTCCAGGTTTATGCCGTCCAGGATTTTCTTGTCGCCATAGGAGAATCTGACTGCCCGGAATGAGACTCCGTCCTTGAATTCTTTCAGGGTGACTGCCGCGGGGCTTTCGACTATTTCCGACTTCTGGTCAATCAGATCGAAAAACCTGTCCGCCGCCGCCATGCTTCTCTGTATGTAGGTGTTGATCTTGGCGATGTTTTTGATCGGAGCATACGCCATGAAGGCAGGGACGATGATGACAACGATGTCGCTGAGCTTCACGCCGTTGGCGTAGCAGTAGAGGAGGAAGGCGATCGAGCAGGTGACTGCGACGAATTCCATGAGAGGCTGCATCAGGAGCTCCGCTTTGAGTGCGCTGACAACCTTTCTGAAATATTTCCGGTTTGTCGCGACGAATGCGTCAGTCTCCTTCTGCTCCATGTGATATGACTTGACCACCAGTATGCCGGTGAAGACCTCGTGCATCCTCGAAACGACGTCCGCGATGTTCGCATATGCCTTCTGGTAGATTTTGCGGATTCGTCTGCCAAGTATGACAATGGGCAGAACAGCTATCGGGAAGCCGATGAAGAGCATGGTTGGCAGGACATAGTTTCCAGACTCCACGCTTTTATAGATGATGTATGAGACGCATGCGAGCACCTGTATTGGACAGCTAGTGATGTCGGCGATGGTGTTGGCAATGGCGGACTCGATGGCGGCGGTGTCGTTTGTACATCTGCTGATGAGCTGACCAACCTCGGTGTTCCCATAAAATCTGAGAGACTGATTGCTCAGCTTGGAGAAGACTTCGTCGCGAAGATCCGCAACGACCCTTGTGCCAACCCATCTGGTGTAGAATTTGTTGACATACGCCGCGAAATTTTTCAGGAACCAGAGGAGGACAAAGCCTGAGACAGAAAGCGCAAAGAACTGCCAAGTCATTGCACCTGCCTCGTTCTGCACCGGAATACCTAATTTTTCTGCAAATCTCTTTATCTGGCCGAGTTCGCGGGAATCCTTCTCCCTGGAGACTTCTCCTGATGGCAGCACCTTGACTTCATCTTTGACGGCAGTGCCGGAGGCGCTTGGTGCCGGAGCAAATCGCTCCTCGAAAGGTTTTACGAACTCCGGAAGCCAGAAGAAACTGCCAAAAAGGGAGCCTCCAATGACAAAGCCGGCGATGACTCCGACTGCCAGCTTCAACTTGTAGGGCTTCGTGTATGCCAGGAGGCGCAGGTAGCTCTGCCTTTTCAGGGGTCTCTCTTCCTTCTTCCTTTTTTCTCTCATCAAATCCAATGCTTTTAAAATTCCCAGGGAAAGAGCAGTTTCTGTATGGAAACTTGACACTCGTTCAGATTCTAGAATATAGTTCCATAAGGTCGAAATTGACAATGCAAGGTTTAATTTTCATTGAAATGCGCTAAATTAGCCTGCCGGAAAAATCTTGATTTTGCAAGACAATTTGAAAGGAAATTAAAATTAGCCCCCGTTTCATGTTCCATTTGTTCCGCGCCGCAATAAAACGGAGCTTTTTGCCGGTGCTCGCCTTTGCACTGCTTTTCCTTCTTGCGTCCTGCTTTTCGGTCCCGGATGGCGAAGCGCCTGAGGGTCCGATTGTGAGAATTGACGAGTCCACCTCCAATTCTAAAACAATGGGCGAAGAGTCTGCTCTGAACCGCATGATCACCTCAGTCGCGACTTCCTGCCCTCCGATCTGCTCGCGCCCGGGCTCCCATGCGCCAGCGGTTTCGAACGAATTCTATCCGACGAGCTTTGATTACATGCAAATGGATTTGTGGAGGAGTCTCATTAAAATGGGGCTGATCCGGCCAGTTCTCCCAGGCTCGGAGGAGGAGCAATACAGGATGATCAGTTCAATCAGGGAAGAAGGGGTGGACGGCCTTTTCCGCTGGGAAATCAAGATTGTCAGCGGAAAGACTGCAACAGCGGACAATCCGGTCTGGAGCGATTCCGTCCTATTCTCGCGATCTTCAAAATCTCCGTAATGGAATGTCCATGGACTACGTCGCATCCCTCGAATATTTGAAACAGCTCGAACTGCACGGGATCAAGCTGGGTCTTGATCAGGTGTCGGAACTGCTTGATTCAGTTGGAAATCCGCAGGACAGGCTCAGATGCATCCATGTGGCGGGGACAAACGGCAAAGGATCTGTCTGCGCACTGCTATACTCGGCTCTGAACGGCGCTGGATTCAGAACAGCGTTCTACAGTTCTCCCCACCTTGTTTCAATCCGTGAGAGATTCCGGATTGCCGGCAGAGGGATCAGCGAGGACGAATTTGCCCTGGCGGCGGACATCCTTCGTCCATGCACGGAAAAAATGAAGTCTGCAGGAAGATGCCCGACATTCTTTGAATTCACTACGGCGATGGCTTTTCACTTCTTCGCCTCGGAAAACGCGGACTTTGTCGTCCTGGAGACCGGCATGGGCGGACGATTCGACGCCACAAATGTAGTGACCCCGATTTTGTCTGCGATCAGCTCGATTGGCATTGATCACGCAGAATATCTCGGAAACAGCGAGTCGTCCATTGCCTTCGAAAAAGCAGGCATCATAAAAAATGCTGTTCCATCATATTGTTCAATTGTCTCCAGAACGGCGGAAGACGCGATCCGCGCCGTCGCGCTTGAAAAAAGATCTCCGATGAAGCTTTTAAGGGAGTTCCTGCCCGAAAATGAGTTAGCCGAGATTGACAAAAGCGACGACGAAGACCTGCGTCTGCCGGACAGGACTTGGGTGAGAAAGCCATTGAGGGGGATATTCCAAAACAGGAACATCCTTTTCTCGGCAATGATACTTGAAGACCTCGCTAAACAGTTCGGATTCTCATACGATTCCGCTTTGAGAGGTCTTGAAAAAACTAAATGGCCGGGCAGACTTCAGACGCTTCCCGACGGATCCCTGCTCGATGGCTCGCACAATCCGCAGGCGGCTTCGATTCTGGCTGATTCGCTCAAAGTTCTGCGTCCGGACGAAAAGTTCTCCGTGATATATGGCTCGCTTGCTGACAAGGACAGCGCCTCGGTGATAAAGATATTGTCGGAGATAGCTTCCGAATTCGTGTTCATCCCGGCATGCGGCGGGAGAAAATATTCAGACCCGCAAGAGCTCAGAAAAACGGCACAGGGCATAGTTCCGCCGGATTTGCGTCTAGACTGCGCCTCGTGCCTGAAGGATGCCCTGAAAAAAAAGACTTTTCCCGCTACCCTTATTTGCGGTTCCCTGTATATTGTAGGTGAAGCCCTGCGGCTCCATTTCAGCGAAGAACGCATCATCAACATTTGAAAGGACTGATCCCGATGCTCAAAGCGATTGTTTTGACTCTTGTATCCATCTTTCTCGTATCCGGACTATGCGCCGACGACAAAGACAAGCTTGCACAGCTAGTGAAAAAAAGGTCCGAGCTCTTCAAGGCAATGACAGAAAAAAGGACAGAGCTGATTGAAAAAGATCCGGAATTGAAAAAACTGCACGAGAAGATCATGTCTTTACATAGGGAAATGGCGATGCAGTTGGATAAGAAAAAGGAGATGGCGCCGATGGTGAAGGAAGCCAAGGAGCTCGACGAGGAAATCAAGGCGCTTGAAAAGGCCATCTCTGAAAAAGAAGCCAAATCCGCTCAGCCAGGATCGCCGTAGTCCGTAGGGGTGTTGCCGCCAATTTTTGCGCATAACGCTCTGGACTTCGCAACCCTTCTTGCACTTTGCCTTGCTCCTTTTAAAACGCTGTAAAGAGACAGAGCAGGTCAAAGAGCTCCTATCCCTGAAATCCCTGTTTTCTAGTAAGCATCTCTGGAAATAAATAAAATTTCAGACTTCCTAACCTCCGAAATTTTTTAGTTGCACTTTTTTGCCGTTTTCAGCCGCAACTCGGCTATGTTATATAGACTGGTTTTTTCCCCAACCCCAGGACAGGGAAGTGGAAGCCATTGCGCCCTGTAGGGACGGTGCAGGGAACAGCGTGCCTTCAGCAGTCCTTGCCGCATTCGGCAAGTACCTGAGCGATGAGCAATACGCTTCAGTCCTCAGTCGCCTTTGCGAGATCGAGAGATACGAACTTTATCAGCTCTTCATTGCTCATTTCACTAAGTATCTTCTCTTCGCCGCCGCCGAGAATATTGCAGGAGAGCGCCTTCTTGTCGTTGATCATGGCATCAATCTTCTCCTCGACAGTCCCTTTGCAGACAAATTTGTGAACTAGGACATTTTTCTTCTGACCAATCCTGAAGGCGCGGTCGGTCGCCTGATCCTCGACAGCCGGATTCCACCATCTGTCAAAGTGGATTACGTGAGACGCGGCGGTGAGGTTGAGCCCGGTGCCGCCGGCCTTGACTGTAAGTATAAGGAAAGGCGGACCATCCTCCTGCTGGAACTGCTCGACAAGCTTCTGGCGCTCCTTCACTGGAGTCTGGCCATGCAGGACTAGACCAGGTCTGCGGAATAGCGGCGTCAGATGCAGGAAAAGCGGCTCCGTCATTTCTCTGAACTGCGTGAAAACAAGCGCCTTTTCCCTGCGGGACGATATGCTTTCAGAAATTTCGGCTAGCCTGGTGAATTTGCCGCTGTCGGCAGGACTCCAGACACCGTCCCCTGTAAGGTGCGAAGGATGATTGCACACCTGCTTGAACCTGGTGATTGCGGCGAGCACCGCGCCTTTCCTGGCTATGCCTTCAGACTCTGCCAATTTGTCGGCCAGCTCCTTGACAAGCTTGGCGTAGAGCGAAGCCTGCTCCCTGCTGAGCTGGCAGAAGGTCTGCATCTCGGTCTTTTCCGGAAGATCTGCGATTACGTTTCTGTCCGTCTTCAGCCTACGCAGAATGTATGGACGCACAAGCGATCTCAGCGGACTGTAGTCGGCGACTTTCTGCGAAGACAGTTTTTTCGCATATTCTCCGAATTGCTTCGCGCCGCCAAGCAGTCCCGGATTGATGAAGTCGAAGATTGACCAAAGATCTCCGAGCCTGTTTTCAACTGGCGTTCCGGTGAGGGCAATTCTGTGCGGAGCGCGAAGCTGTTTGACCGCCCTGGTCTGGCGTGTTCCCGGATTCTTGATTGCCTGCGCCTCGTCAATTATCAGAAGTCCCCATTCTATTTCAGAAAGCCATGGCGTACGCGGAAGCATCCCATAGCTGGTGATCGCCAGGATCGTCTCAGTTCCTCCGCGCATGAAATCAGCCTTGTCCATCAAAGCTCCTTCGGACGGATGTATAATCCTGTATTGCAGAGAAGGCGCGAATTTCGCAATTTCGTTCTTCCAGTTTCCGATCAGGGATGCCGGAACGACAAGCATTGAGGGTTCTCTCCTGCCGGAAGCCTTCATGCGCAAAATCAGCGCGAGGACTTGGATTGTCTTGCCGAGCCCCATGTCGTCTGCGAGACATGAGCCAAGTCCAAGGCGGTTCATGAATGAAAGCCATTCCACCCCGATCTTCTGATATGGCCGAAGTTCCGCATTCAATCCAGGAGCGACGGCGTCCTGCGGGGAAATTTTCTGCGGATTGCGCAGTTCGTCGAGAATCTTTGAAAGCCAGTCGCCAGCTCTGACCTGCTGTGAAGCTCCCTTGCTCTGCGCTGGAAGGCTGTCGCTCTGATGAACGATGTCTGCGCCAGCAAGAAGCCTCATGCCATCGAGGAATGCAAGTCCGTCGGGAGAGCTTTTCCGTATCTGCTTCCAGTGCTCGAGAGCCTCCTTCAGCTTTTCTTTGTCCACCTCGATCCATTGCCCTTTGAGCCGGACTAATTTTTCAGTGCAGTTCAGAAGAGATTCTATCTCCTCATGGCTGAGAGGCTGACCGTCAAGGACTGTTTCGACGTTGAATTCTAGAAGCGTGCCGGCGTCAAGCCTCGATTTTGTGGTGTTTCCGATTCTGACGCTTACCATTGGCTTTGAGGGCCGGCCGGTCTTCCACCAGTCTGGCATTCTCACTATGAGCCCTGAAGACTCGAAAAGCGGGATATCCTTGAGAAATCTGTATGCCTGCCCCTGAGTCCAAGCCTGAGGCTGAAATATCGATCCGTTTTCCACAAGCTCCTTTGCGAAAGCGCTTTTTTCGGCGGCGGCATTGACGGGCGAGAGCAGTGAAAGCAGTTTGTCCCTGTTCTTTTCCCCTGCGAATTCTTGCAGTGCCCTGCCAAGCGGAATGTATTGCGGCTGTGCAGACTTTGAAATCTTCGAAGTATAAGTGGCGAGGAATGCGAATGGAAGCGACGGATTCTTTTTGTTCTCGGCCAAATGGAAGCTAACCTTTCCGACAAGCCGCCAGGCAGGATTTGCATGCATCAGATATTCCTGCGCAGTTCCAGAAAACTGCCTCATTTCGCCTCTGACATGCCTGTCAAGGCGGCTCCATATTTCAGAGACCGCTTCGGGGTTCAAATATTCAATTCCCTGCATTGGCGGGGCATGAGAGCAGAGTTCGTCAAGCTCTGGCGCTTCAGGCGGATACAGATGCTCGCCGAGCTTGAAATCAGCCTCCGGAATGTGGCAGATTTTTGTGAGATAAAGCCTGCCAAGTTCGCGCCACCAGTCGAAGAGCGGGGGAAGATGGGTTGAAAGTTCCGCTCCAGCAAGATGAAGGATGCCAGCCTCAGTCGAGCTTGTAAATTTTTCCTTTATGGCTTCTCCTGACCTGATTTCGACGCTGTCCGCCGCTTCGTCGCTTGCCTCGACAATCACATGGAGTAGCTTTGTCAGCGCCGGGCGCAGGCGGAGAAAAGATTCCTTCTGTTCAATCAAATCTTCCATATTTGTCCCCTCTCCAAGATGAATGGTAAAAACGGCCGCAAGCTCCCTGCGGCGAGCACCTTTGTATCGTATTTTTCCGTTCCTTCCTCGGACGACATCCATGTCGCCCTTCGGTCGGAACAAAAAAACAATCCCAAATCTTGCTCGTCAAAATGCAAATTCTCTACCTAAATGAGTATGACAGCCAAGAAAAAGGCGCACGGAAAACCGTGCGCCTTTGCTGTCCGAAATTTGCGCGGAAGCTAAATCAATAGTCCATTCCGCCGCCCATTCCCGGGTGTCCGCCCGGTGCAGGAGCCTTTTCCTTTTCAGGAATTTCCGTGACGATACATTCGGTCGTGATCAGCAGTCCGGCGATCGAAGACGCGTTCTGGAGAGCGCTTCTTGTCACCTTCGTGGGATCAATGATGCCCGACTTGAGCATGTCAACATAGGTTCCGGTTTCGACGTCGAAGCCTTCGCCTGTCTTGCGTTCCTTGACTTCGCGGACGATGATCGAGCCTTCGTAGCCGCCGTTTGCGGCAAGCTGGCGAAGTGGCTCTTCTATGGCTCTCATGACGATCTGTGCGCCTGTAGCTTCGTCGCCTTCGACCTTGAGATCATTGATGGCCTTGGAAGCGCGGATGAGGGCGACTCCGCCGCCGGGAACAATGCCTTCCTCGACAGCCGCTCTTGTTGCGTGGAGAGCGTCCTCGACGCGGGCCTTCTTCTCCTTCATTTCCGTTTCGGTCGCGGCACCGACGTTGATCACGGCGACTCCGCCTGCGAGTTTCGCAAGCCTTTCCTGGAGCTTTTCGCGGTCGTAGTCGGATGTCGTCTCTTCGATCTGCTTGCGTATCTGATTGACTCTGCCGATGATCGCGGACTGCTTGCCGTTCCCTTCGACGATGGTGGTGTTCTCCTTGTCAACCGTGATTCTTTTCGCCTTGCCAAGCTGGTCAATCGTCACGCCTTCGAGCTTGATCCCGAGATCTTCGCTGATGCATGTTCCGCCAGTGAGTATGGCGATGTCTTCGAGCATCGCCTTGCGGCGGTCTCCGAAGCCGGGAGCCTTGACTGCGCAGACGTTGAGCGTGCCGCGGAGCTTGTTGACGACGAGTGTCGCAAGTGCTTCGCCTTCAACCTCTTCAGCGATGATCAAAAAGGGCTTGCCAGTCTTCGCGACGGTCTGAAGGAGGGGAAGCATGTCGTTGAGACTGCTGATCTTCTTCTCGTGGATCAGGATGAGGCAGTCGTCAAGTATGGCTTCCATCGCTTCAGCATTCGTGACGAAATACGGCGAGATGTAGCCCTTGTCGAACTGCATTCCTTCGACGACTTCGAGAGTAGTCTCGATGGTTTTCGCCTCTTCGACGGTGATTGTTCCGTCCTTGCCAACCTTGTCCATGGCGTCTGCTATGGTGTTGCCGATGGTCTTGTCCCCGTTGGCGGAGATCGTGGCGACCTGAGCGATCTGCTCTCTGTCGCTAACTTTCTTGCTCATTGAGGCGAGCTTTTCGACGACTGCCGTGACGGCCTTGTCCACGCCGCGCTTGAGAGCCATCGGGTTCGCGCCTGCTGTGACGTTCTTAAGTCCTTGGCGGAAAATGGCTTCCGCAAGAACTGTTGCCGTCGTTGTTCCGTCTCCGGCGATGTCCGAGGTCTTGCTCGCGACTTCGCGCACCATCTGGGCGCCCATGTTCTCGAAGGGATCCAGAAGCTCGACTTCCTTCGCGACGGACACGCCGTCCTTGGTGACTGTGGGGGAGCCGAATTTCTTGTCGAGAACCACGTTTCTGCCTTTTGGACCGAGAGTGGCCTTCACTGCACTGCTGAGCTTTTCCACGCCCAGAAGCAGTTTCTTACGTCCTTCTTCACCGAAAAGCAATTGCTTTGCTGACATTGTTCTGTTTCTCCTTTTCTTCTTGCCTTATTTGCCGACGACCGCGAGAATGTCGCTGGAACTGAGGATCTTGTACTCCTTGTCGTTGTACTTGACTTCGGTTCCGCCGTACTTGCTCGTGAGGACGATGTCCCCGACTTCGACTTCGAACGGAATCTTCTTCCCTTCGTCAGTCGTCTTGCCAGTTCCAAGCGCGATGATCTTGGCTTCCTGTGGCTTCTCCTTGGCGGAATCCGGGATGACGATGCCACCCTTCACCTGCTCCTTCTCTTCGACCGGCTCAACGAGAACGCGGTCCCCGAGCGGCCTGATCTTGACTTCCTTGCTCACTTCTACCTCCTTTTTGTTTTTTAGGGTTAAAATGACCTGAGTTTCAGAGTCATTCGACTTCTTTTTCAAGTTATTTGTCGTCAACTACTTCCGCATCAACAACCTTCTCGTCGGAGCCAGAACCCGAACTCTGCGATGACGCGCCGGGACCGCCTCCAGCCTGCTCCTGGGACGCTTCCTGTCCCTTTGCGCCAGCCTGGCGGTAGAGCTCCTCGCCAAACTTCATGAGAGTCTCTTCAAGCTTCTTAATGGACGACGCCATTTTTTCAGTGTCTCCGGACTCCTTCGCCTTCTTGAGATCCGCGAGGCAGTTTTCGATTTCCGCCTTTGTCGCGCCCTGGAGCTTGTCCCCAAGATCTTTGATCTGCTTCTCTGTCTGATAGATCATCATTTCGGCGCGGTTGGAGGTCTCCACCTTCTCCCTTTCGCTCTTGTCGGACTTGGCGTGCTCCTCGGCGTCGCGCACCATCTTCTTGATTTCATCCTCGTTCAGTCCGGAATTGGCTGTAATTGTGATCTTCTGCTGTTTTCCAGTTCCGAGATCCTTCGCCGTCACATTGAGTATTCCATTGGCGTCAATGTCGAAGGTGACTTCGATCTGCGGGACGCCCCTGGGAGCCGGTGGAAGACCTTCGAGGCGGAAACGGCCTATTGTCTTGTTGTCTCGCGCCATTTCCCTCTCGCCCTGAAGCACGTGTATGTCAACCGATGTCTGTCCGTCTGCGGCGGTGCTGAATATTTCGCTCTTTCTCGTGGGAATCGTCGTGTTGCGCTCAATGAGGCGGGTCGAGACTGATCCGAGAGTTTCGATGCCCAGGGAGAGAGGAGTTACATCTAGGAGGACGATGTCCTCGACCTGACCTGTGAGGACAGCACCCTGTATGGCGGCTCCAACAGCCACGACTTCGTCAGGGTTCACTCCTTTGTGGGGTTCTTTTCCGAAAGTCTTTTTCACAAGCTCCTGCACTTTCGGCATTCTTGTCTGACCGCCGACCAGAATGACTTCGTCAATCTTGCTCATTTCGACGCCGGAATCTTTGATGCAGTTCTGAACTGGCTTGAGGGAACGTTCGACTAGAGAATCCACCAACTGTTCCAGCTTGGCCCTGCTGAGATTTTGGGCAAGATGCTTTGGACCGGATGCGTCGGCTGTTATGAAGGGGAGATTGATTTCCGTTGACTGGCTCGATGAAAGCTCGCACTTCGCCTTTTCAGCCGCCTCCTTGAGCCTCTGCAGTGCCTGCGGATCATTTTTAAGGTCTACTCCATTTTCCTTCTTGAATTCAGCAACCAGCCAGTCAATGATGGCTCTGTCGAAGTCGTCGCCACCAAGGTGAGTGTCACCGTTTGTCGCCTTCACCTCGAAAACTCCGTCGCCTATTTCGAGGACTGAGACGTCGAATGTGCCGCCGCCGAGGTCATAGACCGCGACTATTTCATCTTTTTTCTTGTCGAGTCCATATGCCAGGGATGCCGCCGTGGGCTCGTTGATGATTCTCTTCACGTCGAGACCGGCAATCCTCCCAGCATCTTTGGTCGCCTGCCTCTGGCTGTCGTTGAAGTATGCGGGAACCGTTATTACAGCTTCTTTGACCTCTTCTCCAAGATATGCCTCGGCATCGGTCTTGAGCTTCTGGAGTATCATCGCGGAAATTTCCTGCGGAGAATAGACTTTGTCTCCAATCTTCACGTGGGCGTCGCCATTTTTAGCCTCTACAACCTCATATGGGACAAGCTCTATTTCGCGCTTGACTTCGGAATACTTCCTCCCCATGAAGCGCTTGATCGAAAAAACGGTGTTTTTCGGATTTGTGACAGCCTGTCTCTTCGCCGTCTGCCCCACAAGCCTCTCGCCGCCCTTCGTGAATCCTACGACAGAAGGGGTTGTCCTGGCGCCTTCGGCATTCGGAATCACTACAGATTCCCCGTTCGCCATGACCGACACACAGCTGTTTGTCGTGCCGAGGTCTATTCCAATTATCTTTCCCATGAGCTGATTCCTTTCAAATTCTGTTTGTTTTTTTGAGTTTGCTTTAATTAGCAGGGATGATGCCATAGATATTTGTAAAAATGTAAATCATTGATTACAAATGAGATATAAATATAGTAAAAAAAAGGTAATCCTGCCTCAAACTGCGCCATGTCACAGTCTGCCCGCCATAAGTGCGACATTGTGTCTCAGCAGTGCGCGCTATTGTATGAATTCCCCAACTTTCCCACAACTTTCGTAGTTGTGGGAATATTAGATTTACTTGTGCAGAAGGATTTCCGCCAAGCAAATCTAGTGTCCTGTCCCTTAAATACTAATCGTAATACACTTGAATAATAAA
>DYRX01000101.1 GCA_020718525.1 Victivallis vadensis | reverse complement strand
CTCATAGGCTCCTATCGCTCTTAAGCCTGAAGAATATCTTGAATAACCCCTTTGATCCTCATCCGGGCTGTCGTTCCAATTCCCACCTGCAGATTCCGGGATAGCAACGGCGGGACTGTCTACTGGTATCGCACACGTCAAAGATTGGTCCCCACTATCTGAAGGAGGCGAAAGCATGGGATTTTCCGTTATTATGTTTGTGCCAACGGAATATCCGCCCTGGACAACGCAATATGAAAGGATATTGGAATCGTCATTCATCTGCTCGCTATGAAGTCCACCCCACAAGATAGAATTTTTCACCACACATGATGCGTCATAATTATATATTGCCATTCCAGCATGATTAGAATAAATAGTACAGTTCAAGATATATGGAAAAGAATGTGAATAATTATAAATTGCACCCCCACTACTTGCGACATTGTCATAGAAAGTGCAATTCGTCAAAGAGGGTGATCCCACCCAATTGCCCATTCCCCCGCCACTGCCTGCCTTATTAGAAATGAATGAGCAAGCTACAAGGTCAGGAGAAGATGATGACGAATTATACATCCCTCCACCGGAACTGGCCGAGTTCCCCTCGAATAGACAGTCAGTCAAGAGTGGAGAAGAATGAGCATTTGACATCCCACCACCATCACTATTTGTAGCACGATTGCCCTTGAAAATACATTTTGACAAGGTCGGCGAAGAATATGAATTAAACATTCCGCCCCCATAATAATTTTCAAAATCTGACGGATCGCATTCGTTACCGTCAATAAGACAGTCAACAAAGACAGGATTTGAATAATCATTGTAAACTCCACCAGCATTGCAAGATGAATAGTTTCCAGAGAATACGCAACTATAGACATAAGGTGAAGAATGTTTATTGTACATTCCGGCACCTCCTCCCGATTGACGTATGTAGGAATTACTTGAAAAAGTACAGTTGGATATTAATGGGGATGAATAAATGTTTGTCATTCCATTTTGATTGTTGCTGAATTTGCAATTGACGATAGACAGATTGGAAGAATAATTAAAAATTCCTTGACGTTGGCTTTCTTTCACGATGGCTCCGTCCAGTTTGACACAAGAATCTAGATTTAAATTCTCGAAAATTATGAAGCAATTATCCGAGCTGTTACCAATGGTTCCAATGTCTCCTGAAAAAATAGTTTCATTCAGCTCAAAGTCTCTCTGAGACAAAATATTTTCAGAACCTGCAAAGCCACAATAAACCTCAACGTCATTTTTTATTGAAAAATGTTTTTCCTGATTATTTTTTCCTCCATGTGGCCAAGAATCAGGCTTATATGTCCCGGCAGCAATCCAGACTTCAGTAGAATTTTCTATGGCAACTTGCGGATCAGCATATGCATTTTCCCATGATGAACCATCCATTGAGCCTGCGCCGCCCTGGATAACGTATCCTCTCCTAAATGTCATAAATAGAATGTTTTGACCATAAACATAGGAAGCATCGTCCAATTGCGCATAGGCACGGACATGATATCGCGTTCCAGGCAGAAGTCCGGTCAATATGTCTGAAAACGGATCGAATCCCGAGCCGCAAGCAATTTTCGTGTCATTGACTGTGGGATATTCATCCGTTGACCAGCATAAGCCTTTTTCTGTCACAGTAAAGCCTGTGCCATTTTCAATGAATTCTCCCCCGGAACGGGCAGTCGAATCTATCTTATCGCTTACAGACAGAGTTTTTATTGAAGGTTTTCCAATGCCAGGTTGATATGCGCCAATCGCCCTGAAACCAGAAGACGGCCTCGAATATCCCCTTTGATCTGTATTGGGGCAATCATTCCAGTTTCCGCCAGCAGATTGAGGTATACAAATGGCCGGACTATTGGATGGTATAGGCAATGTTGCTGTAACTCCACCATTTTCAGAAAGTCCGGAAAGAAGCGGATCGTTGCTTATAATGTTGCTTCCGCCTGAATAGCCTTCTTCTATAACACAATAAGATACGACTGGACTAGACATTTCATTGCTAATTTGTGAAGGATAGTTATCCCATAAAATGCAATTTTTAATATAGACATTTATCGAAGAGTAGTTACGAATTGCACCCGGGCACTGATAGTAGTAGTAATGATTAACCGAGTTCCTATAAAAAGTGCAGTTTATTATTGTCGCAGAAGATGAGATATTATTTATTCCTCCGCAACATGCGGAATCCGAGCTAGCTTTATTGTTGATAAAGGTGCAGTTTATTATTGTCGCAGAAGAATAAGAATTTTCCATTGCTCCGGATTTTTCTCCATAATTGCTGTCGAATATGCAGTTGGTCAGAACTGCAGACGATGATGAGTTATACACACCAGCACCGAAGCGTGCAGTATTGGCGTTAAAAGTGCAATTTGTAAGGATAGGATCTGAGGAGGAAGCATTATTCATTCCTGCACCATTGTGGGAAGCCGTGTTGCCGCTGAAGGTGCAGTTGGTCAAAACTGGAGAGGAGGATTCGTTATACACACCGGCACCGATGCGTGCAGTATTGGTGTTAAAAGTGCAGTTTGTAAGAACTGGGGCAGAGGATGACGAGTTATACATTCCTCCTCCAGTGGACGAAACTGAGTTGCCACTGAAAATGCAGTTGGTTAAATTTGGAGAGGAGGATTCGTTATGTATTCCGCCACCAGAGAGACTATAATTTGCGCTAAATGTGCAATTTGCAAGAACTGGGGCTGAGGATGACGAGTTATACATTCCTGCTCCAGTGGAGGAAGCAGAGTTGGCGCCGAAGGTGCAGTTGCTGACGGAGGGGGAAGATGAATAGTTATACATTCCCCCGCCGTACCAATGAGGAGTAGCAACATTCGCATTTCCTGCTGTTACGGTAAACCCGTCAATATATGCACTGCTGTTCAAGCTCGCTCCTACCGGATGGTAAAATACATGGCAGCAGTTATCTGTGTTATCTCCAATTATTCCAATATCACCGGAAAGTGTGACAATGTTTACGGATGGATTGCGCAGGGTTCGGATGCCTTCGGTTCCGTTGAAGCCGCCATAGATTGCGACGTTGTTTTTCAGGGAGAAATGCTTTTCGCGCTCTGTCGAGCCACCATTGGGCCATGAGTTTGGCTTGTATGTGCCTGCCGCGACCCAGAGCTGATCGCCAGAGGCGGCGGCATTGATCGCCTCCTGAAAATCGGTGTAGGCGTCCGCCCAGGATGTCCCGTTGTTCGCGCCACTGGCGTTCCACTTGACGAATTTCACTGAGGCGGAAAGATTCGGTGCGGAGAGGCAAAGGATGACGAGAGAGAGTCCGATGACTCCAAGAATGCGAACATGCGTTGTTCGCAAATGCGTCGGCGCATGGCGGTAGATAGTTTTCATATATTCCTTAATCCAAATTTAATAAGCGTCAAGATTGTTGAAGCAAGATTAGCATGCAATGTTCTTTATATCAAAGTTGAATAGATTAAATTATCGTAAATAAAAGTTGCGAAATTCGCAAGTATTCAGCAAGCCATTCGCTAGGAGAAAGCTGTCGGGCTGGATTGCCCTGCCTTACTTTAATGGCAGTTTTGTGGCGAAGCATCGCCGCAAAATTAAAAGACAATAACTTTTCCTCGCACAAGGTCACAAAGATTTAACCTGGGAACACCGAGCACCAGCTCGGCATCTGGAAGAGATCCGAAAGGATCTCGGTGTCGTTTTAATGACATATTTCTAACCAAACAATGGCAGAAAGGGCTTCGGAATGAAATAAATCGTGGAAATCAGAAGGAAGATCGGGAAGCTGAAGTAAAAAATCGCAGGACTCGGTGACATGCGACCCGGTTCGCTCAGCAGACAGACCAGAAGCTGGGGAAAAAGCTACTTGCGTATCAGCTGGACACACAGGGGAAAAGGCGGTACCGGATATGTGAGCAACGAGAGACACAAGGATGTCAAGCGGCGGACGGAGAACTACCGTAAGTTCAGGGAATTTTATATTGCACTTGTTGACTTATCTGTGGAACTGGCTAAACTAACAGACAAAGAGACCGCTTCTTGATTGTCAAGAACTCGTGACTCTTGAGTTAGAATTGTGAAAATGAAAACACATCTGATTGCTCTTGCGGTACTCGGGCTTACTTTTCTCGCTAATGCTGGCGAAACACGCAAGCCGGAGTTCCAGATTCAATACAACTCATCCGACCTCACCGTCATAACTGTCGACTCGGACAAACTCAACTGCACATGGCACACTCGGCAGCCGCGCTCCGGAACAGAATCTTATATGAAATGAGAAAAGGCGGAAAACGTGGAACAGCTCAATCTATTTGGCGAAATCGAGACTCCAACAATCGCTATTGAGGAATCAGCGAGTCGCTTGGGTGTTTCCTCTGCTACAATTCGCAACTGGATAAAAACGAAATATTTGAAACAGACAGGAAAGGGAAGAGTTACTCTCGAATCATTGGAGAAGTTTAAGTCTGAAGTTTCTGGAAAAGAAAAGTTGACGCAACGCGCCAACAAGTCGCTAAAAGACTCACATGACCATGATAAAACTGTCTTAAAGTTTCTTGACAAAATCACTTCATCCATTGGTTCGTCAGATAATATTGGTATTGAATATGAATCTAGTTTATCGGAATCCTATCGCAACAAGGAGGGAATATATTATACACCCGACGAGGTTGTCCGCGATCTCTTCGCTGTGCCAGAGCAAGACATCAAAGATGCCTCGTTCTGTGATCCGTGCTGCGGTTCTGGAAACTTTGTATTCCGTGCAATAGAGCTGGGTTTCAAGCCAGAAAACATTTATGGATATGATATCGATCCAGTTGCAATAGAAATAACAAAAGCCAGAATTTGCAAAGCAACTGGATACAAAAGTCAAAATATCAAGGTTAATAATTTCCTTGACATATCGTTACGCAAAGAAACTTCCAGCTACGATTACATATATACAAACCCCCCCTGGGGCAAGAAAATTGACAAGGGAACAAGAGATTCCATAGGATTATTGCTTGGAGCAGGCTCTAGCTTAGATACTTCCTCCCTCTTTTTCTTTGCCTGTTTACACTGCCTCAACGAGAATGGAAGGCTAGGACTGCTATTGCCAGACTCCTTTTTTAATATTGCCACGTTTGAAGATGCACGGATTAAAGCCCTTCAATTTTCAATCGAAAGACTGATTGACTATGGAAAGGCATTCAAGGGACTTGTGACAAATGCGCAGGCAATCGTTCTTAGAAAAGAAGCTTATGTCCCTCAGTCAAATATTTTATGCGAAGCTAAGGGAATTCGCTGCAAGAGATTCAGTAATTCATTCTCGTGCAACCCCAAGTCAATACTGAACTTCTATTGCAATGTAGAAGACGCACTTGCATTGCAACACTTGATGTCCATGCCATATATAACGCTTAAAAATCAGGCATCATGGGGCTTGGGTATTGTTACAGGCAATAATGAAAAGTTTGTAAAATCCTCACACGAAAACGGGTATATTCCGCTTTTCAAAGGCTCCGATATTCGCAGGGGCAAATTAAGGGATGCAACAAGTTTTATTCCATCAGATATGAGTCTGTATCAGCAAGTCGCGCCACTTACGATTTACGAAGCAAAAGAAAAACTAATATACAGGTTTATTTCCTCAAAACTCTGTTTTTTTTATGATGACAAGCAAAGGTTTGTCCTTAACAGTGCGAATATATTGATTCCTGAGAAAAACTTCCCAGTTTCAACAAAAGTACTTGGAGATCTCTTGAGTAGCGATTTTATGAATTGGGTTTTTTCAAACATTTTCAATACCCATAAAATATTAAGAGGCGACCTGGAATCACTTCCGATTCACAGTCAGTTTCTAAAAGATGAATCAAGTTTCGATGAGGCGTGCTATTTAGAACAACTTGACATGGAGAGAAAAGGCAATGGAACTTACCGAATTAAAAGATAAAATAATCGCCTTGTTTACTGGATCAAAGAGTGATCTGGAAGATGTTCTAGCGATGGTCGAGGAAGATCAATCCGTATTTCCATTTAATGAATACGAGCATCTGATATGCAACCTCATTGATAAGGGCGGCATGAGCTATGCCCAGTATATCGAAATACGGACTGAATATATCAGTGAAAACCCAAACCTCTGGATATTCGAGATTTCTGCACCTCGTGGGTTTGGTGAAAATTTTGCTCAAACCTATGTCCATGGCAAGTGTTCAAAGTTGAAAAAGCCATCTAAGAAAATAGATCCGAATTACTCAGGTGAATATGATCTCTGGCTTGATGGAATTACCATTGAAGTAAAAGCTTCAAGAGCTGACGATAGCGATAGCGAAGAACCTCTTTATATGAAAGCGTTGTCAAGGAATACAAAAAAGCGGTTCTTAATGAACTTTCAGCAGTTGAAGCCGCAATGCTGTGATGTATTCATTTGGGTTGCTGTGTTCCGCGATGAAATAGTTACATGGATAATGAATTCAGATGAAGTTCTAAATAATCCATTGTACTCAAAAGGACAGCATCGAGGGAATAAGGGAAATGAGGGGCAACTTCACATCAGACATGACAATGTGCATCTCTTGGCTAAATTTGAATTGAAAGATGACAATATAGAAAAGGCAATTCGAGATGCAGTAAAAAGAAAAAGCAACTGACGAGGCGATCCGCTTGACCGCAATTTACCTGCGCTATATTGCGGCAAGTGTGCTTTGTCGTTGGAGCAATGGAGAATGAACATGATAAACGAAGCCATCAGGCGGAAGCTCGATCAGATTCACGCGCCTGAGCTTTTGGTTATCTTCATGAAGACGTCCTCGAGGTCGGCTTCGACTTCGGAGAACCATCTGACTGCGACGCCGCTCCTGAGCAGATGCGCCAGCAGTGCGCTTACAGTGTCGCGCGGTCCAGAATATCTGAATTCGATTTGAGATCCTTCGAGAAGACGCGCTCCGGATATTCCATCTACCGAGGACAAAATCTGTATCGCACTGTTTGGATCTGAGTCAACGCTCAGCATGACAAGCATGTTTTCCTGTATCTGCCCGCTGATTTCCTTGAGGGTGCCCTGGGCGAGAAGGACGCCCTTGGCAATGATTCCAATTCTACTGGCGATTGTTGAAAGCTCCGGAAGAATATGGCTTGACAAAAGGATGGTTTTTCCCAGCGAACTGAGTTTTCCTATTATTCTCTTCATCTCTATTCTTGCGTTCGGATCCAGTCCGCTTGTCGGCTCGTCGAGTATGATGAATTCGGGATCATGGACCAGCGTCTTCGCCAGCCCAATCTTTTGTCTCATGCCCCTGGAAAGAGAACTGAGCTGATAGTCTATCATGAATGCGGAGCCGGTTATGTCAAGCGCCTCTTCAATTCTGATTTTTCTCTTCTTGGGCGGAATCTTGAATGCAGCCCCGTAGAAGTCAAGAAATTCCCATACGCTCATCTGATCGTATATGCCGGTGATGTCGGGCATGTAGCCGATTATGCGCTTGATCTTTCCGATGTTTGACTGGTTGACTTCTATGTCCCCGAAAAACGCCTTCCCAGAGTCAGGCTTAAGGAGTCCGCAGAGCATTTTTATTGTCGTTGTCTTGCCGGCACCGTTGTGTCCGACAAACCCGTAGATGCATCCCTTCGGCACTTCGAGATTGAGATTGAAGACGCCTCTTCCGGGGCCAAAGTCCTTGCAAAGATTTTCTGTCCTGATCATCGCTAAATCCTGTTTGATTGTTTTTCGAAGAATGGCGATATCATCATTTTTTTCTCACCTTGACGGATAGCAGAAGCCTGTTGATTGACCACGCGTTGGCGCGGCGTTTCTGAACCGGATCAAGCATGCTGTTTTTTTCATCGGCAGATATCATGAGCCTGCCAGAGCCAGTGAGCGGGTCAATTGCATTTGATATTTCTGGTCCATTGAAAAGATACTCGTCGCCTCCCGAGACAGAGACTGCCTTGATTCTAGGCATAGACGCCAGTTGCTGGAAGTTTTGGGCAGGCGAAGATTTTTTCTTGCCGGAATCTTTGGAATTTCCAGCCCCTTGCCCGGAATTCGCCAGCAGAACCGGACTTGCCGAGATGTTAGCGCCGGGATTGTCATAGTCGAAGACGACTTTTATTTCAACGACTTCCATGAGCTTGAAAAGCTGTGGAATTTTAAACTCGAGATTTATTTCGGACGCATTGAATATGGGGAGCTCCCCCTGGACCAGACGATTTCCATTGATGAAGGTGCGCGAACTTGAATCGCCCGCTGAAAAGACAATGTCCTCCGGTGGAATCACGAACTCAGAATCCAAGACTTCCTCGTCGGCTGGAAAAATATGAAGCCTTCTCCCCTGGCATTTGAAAGAACTTGATAAAGAAATTGATGTGCTCTCCAATTTTTCGACCAGCACCAGCGCGGGGCTTGAGGGTCTTGCACCATATCTGAACGCCTCGACTATGCTTTTGCCAATCGTATCCGTGCTGAATATCCCTGCCTTCTTCTCTCCGGAAAGTTTTACGGTTCTCCCCTCGACGACAAGTGGCAGAGCCCCGTCGGGAAACGCTACAAATGCAGAGTCGCATGAAATCCCGGAGGGAATTGTCCAGGAATCCATGCGAATGCCATCCTTTGCATAGACAAGATGCGGAGAGGGGGCGACTGAATCAAAGGAGGGGGGAGGAAATCCCGACTTGGAGACTTTGAACTGCCTGCCCCTCAATGACTGCAGAGCCATGTTCTGAAGCGCCGAAACTCCATTTTCCCTCTCTATCATCAACTGCATCGCCTTCGTGTCATTGTCGGATGACTGCGGCTTCTCGTCGTCGCGCCCCTTGAAAATTGAGCCCTTCTGATCGCCTCCTGTGAGCTGGAATGGCAGGGCGTTCGATTCGTTCGACGCAATGGTGGAGATCAGAGCTTCAGTTCCGGAGGATCTCGCTGAAAGCGTTTCGCTTTTACTCGAGAAAAGTCCGTAAAACGATGTTGCAAAGGCAAAATGATCTCCATGCGTGACAAGCTCGATTCCACTGACAATACCGCCTTTTTCCTTTGCCGCCGATGCCGCCATATTCATAACGAAAACACTAAATGCCAGTGAAAACGCGACGCAAGCAATCCAGGCGATCGCCTGCCGCTTGAGTACATGCCCGGCAAGCAGGAAGACGGCGCTTGCGGCAAGGTAGAACAGCAGGAGTTTCATGACTTTGGACGTTGGGGGAACAGAAAAGCCTGTCATCTCGTCGAGACAGTACGAAAACTGCTTGTTTTCGTTCAGCAAATCCTGATTGGACAGCATCAACTTGAATATCTTGATCCAGTCGTCCTTGCTGTTGAATGAATGCTCTCCGATGGGAACGGCGATGAGCCTGGACGAACCAAGTCCAAATTTTCCCCATACGACTAGCGGAAGCCCAAACTCTTCCAGAAAGACGCTCGATCTAGGTGATGGAAAAGATTCCAGCATTGGCAGTCTTTTTACTCCTTTGAAACCCGGAATTAAAGGCGACAGGGAAGGCAAGGCTTCGATCTGTCTGATCTTTGACGGGATTGCAGGCAGGAGATCCTTCAGTGGCGTGTTTGCCGCAAGCATTACGGAGTGCGGATCGCCAAATACTATGGTTCCACCTGAAAGGACGTATTCAATGATCGCCCTGTATTGCATGGAGCTGATCGAATCAAAGTCTGGCGCCAAAACAATCACAGCGGCAAACCTGTCAAATGCGACAGAACTAGCTGGAAGAGAAGAGCTTGCAAAATAGCATAGGTTGTATTTCTCCTGAATGTCCGGATGGTTCACAAAACTTCCAAGCCCAATGTCAGATGAGTCGTTCAAAACTCCAAGCGCCTGCGACTTCGGCGACGCCTGCCTCACTAGAACGTCCTCCTCAATTTTAGAGAGCTTGACTCCGTCCGAGAAGGCGCTGACCAAATAGGTCTCCGAATTGTCCAATATTATTGTCGAAGTGTAGTAATAAGATGACTTGGCTGGCAGCCAGACGCTTTCGGTGTAGACATTCTGCGCGGCGCTGTTGAAGGAAAGGTCCTTCGGCAGAATTCGGAGGCTCATGTTGTGGGGGACCGCATCCGGATTGTTGAGGAGACAGGAAAATGTGGCCGGCGAATAGGACTTGAGCCGCGGAGACGTCCCCATCTTCAAAAGCGGCCTCGTCAGCTCAGGCTCGGAATTGACGCGGAAAGAGAGAAGAAGCATGAAAAAGACCGCGAGGAGCAGGGAAAAATACGGGACTAGGCGGCTTTTGTTGTCAAAAGAATGCGATTGAGGGCAGAGGCGCATCATTTGGATTCCCCCTCTCCAAGTCTGTTGACAGGGAAGATGTCGTTCAGTAGACGGGGGGGGACTTCCCTCTTTGCAGGCTCCGTTTTTTCCATGAAGGAGTAAACTTGGTCGAAATTGTAGAGCATCTGCTCGAGAGATTCGCCCGAAACATCGTTCTCGGAGGCCTTGCCACTGCGATATCTGGCAAAAATGTCCTTCGCCAACTTTGCCGCAGCAGGATCGTTTTTACCCATTAGAGCGAGCGCCCAGAAGGCGGAGGTCCTCGAAAAAAGAGCGTCGTAGGTGGGTGGCGCGCCCTCGACCGGAATGACTGCCTTGGTGATGAGCTTGTCAAGGGCCGACTTGATTCCAGGCGTATTGGATGAAGTCCTCCAAATTGCCCAGCATGCGTAGGATCTGATCTCGGGGCTCACCCTGTATTCGCAGGCGTTTTCCTGAAGGATGTCGCCAAAGACTGAATTCCCGGTCCTTCCTATCGCCTTGATCGCCTCGAGTCTCACGCCAAGGTCCGCATCCTTGTCGAGCTTCCTCAGGACAGCGTAGCTGGACTCGACGTTGAATGTTCCCAGTGCCGAAGCGACGGCCGTTCTTATAAGCGGATTTGCATTGACAGAAAGCGACATGACATCTTCGCAGGATTTTTTAAAATCAAATTTGTCAAGCGCCTTCAGAGATCTTACCGTGGTATCATCGCTCCTGCTCTCCTTCAGTATTGCAAAGATATCTTCCGAGTACTGCCTTTTGTTCAATTCGCCAAGCACTCGTATTGCAGAGTCGCGGGATGCCAAATTTTTCAGGCAGTCTCCGGCAATGACTTTTATGAAGCTGTCGTCCGGAGAAATTCTTATGATGGAATCTTCCGCCGCAGTTCTGACGTAGAAGTCCGGATCGGCAAGAGCCCGGATCAGGGCGTTCAGGCTTTCGGGACTGGAAAATTCTCCCAAGCCGATGCAGGCAAGCCTGCGTGTTTCGCAATCCTTGTCGCTGGAAAGCTCAACCAGGATCTTCTGATTTTCCGGAGAAATGATTCTGGACAATGCGACGATTCCACGAATCTGCACGCTATTATCCTTCGACATTGCGGAAAGCAAACGAAGTCCGGCTGAATTCTTTCCGGAGACAATTCCTTCTGCCAGGGCGGCAAGGACAGCCTTTTCGTCTTTCAGCAGTTCATAATCGGAAAGAAGCGACTGTGAAGACGTTTCAAGAGCTCCCAAAACTGATGCCGCACCGGCTCTGTTCTGAAGAAGCGGAGATTTTAGGAAGTTCCGCGTCTCAGCTAAGTGCGCCGGCTTTGCAAATTTGCGAATTTCGCGCCAGGCATATTCGGCGCGGAAGGGGTTGCTCTCCTTTTCAAGTGAGCTGAGAAGCTCAGAAACGTCTCCGCCGGATTCGAGGAAGAGGACGCTGGCATATGCCCTGATCAGGTGCTTCGGAGACTTGAGCTTTTCCCTGTAAAACTCAATGAGCTTCGGCTTGTGAAGATCTCGCGCCGCAATCACCGATCTCATCGCTTCGGCAAGGACTTCGTCGTCCTTTTCCGATTTCAGCATGTCCTCAAGGAGGCGTGGTGCAAGCGGATTTCTGGCTAGGACGAAGCTGTGAGCGGTGCTCGTCCTCGCCCGCGGATCCTTGATTTCAGTTTTAAGAAAGGCTATCTGCGTCTTTATAAGCTCGTCTGACACCATGGCTGGATACTCGACATCATCTGATTTCGAGTCGAGCGGAGCAGACGCCCACTGACCCGCCAAGAGGGGATAAAACACTCCGATCGCCATCAGTATGTTCATCGTTATGCGTCCAAGATTTTAAATTTGTCAGGACAAAGCAAGGCGTAAGGTTGCACGATTCCTGTGCAAATGCAAGCGATAGTCTTTCATTTTAATAAATTCAATTTTCTCGAATCCTGTCTTTAGTGTCTTTATTTTAGACTTCTATGTTTTAAGCGCTTATAAAATATGCGGCTCAGGCCGCTTTTTTCTCGGTCATCTTCATCCATCCCAC
>DYRX01000413.1 GCA_020718525.1 Victivallis vadensis | reverse complement strand
ACATCAGACAGGCGGACAAGATTTCTCTTTACTTCGTGTGCTTTGTGTCTTCGTGCGAGATAAGGTTCGACATAAAAACTGAATTTTCGAAATAGCCGCCATCGTTGCCTGGCTCAGGAAAATAATGCCGCACACTGTAGGTGCTAATATGCCTGCTTTGCCGATATGAATATTGAACGGAAAAGTTAGCAGTCAGATCGGGGCACGCTTCCAGTTCACCGTTTTACTGTTTACAGCCGGTCAAAATTTGTCCAGTCTCAGCTTCTGTGGAAATTCTCGTCTCTTTTCTTTCGCGGTATCCGCGTGTTTAGTAATTGACCATTATAACGCACTAGAAAGAAACGCGTAAAAATATCTTCATCTCAGCCCTTTAGTATCCTTCCATCCGGGCGGCGGACAGTGAAACCGAGCGCGTCGAACTTCTCGAGTATCTCGACGGCTATGTTTCTGCCAATTTCCATTGCATTCTTGAACTCCGGGACAGCCACAGGGCTCTTGGCCGCCGCGAGTTTTCTGAACACATCCATGCATTCGACGAACGCCTCCATGTTCATGTTGTGTTTGCCGATGACAAGAATCGCCTTCTCTTCTGCGAGGATCTTTATAACCGCCTTCAGAGCTTTTTCGTCAGCGCCAGTTTCCGCCATGATATTGGCGTTGGCAATGCAGTTCGCTCCTGCTTTCTTTATTGCGGATATGACCTTTCCCTTGAGCGGGTTTTCCGAGCGAGGCGTGAATGTCTTCAGCGCGAATCGGCCTCCCGATATTTTGAATGGTGACGCTGGCAGATCGGTCAGCTTGGCGGCAAGCTTCTTCGGGTCTGCTGATTCAAGTCCACAAAACTTCGCCAGGGACTCAAAGTCCAATCCGTGAGAATCGGAATTGTCAGAATGATATTTCTTCATGAACTTTTCAAGACGTCCGAGGAGCCTGTGGATCTGTGGAATCACGATGCAGACCTTCCCTCCGAGATCTGAAAGGGTCCCGTCTAGAATCTTCGCTGATATCGCCTCATCGGCATGCGTTCCGGAAAGATGCGTCAGAGATGCAAGTTCTTCGGCTGAATATGCGAATTTCGCGGCGCCGAGAAGCTCGCATGCGAATATGTCGCCTCTGGAAAGAGATTCATTAGCTGCGGCAAGATTGCACCTGAACTTGTCAGAATTCCTCTTTTCCACAATGTCAGATGCCGATATGACCATGCCTCCGCCAATCGTTACGGACGGAGAATCGCTCCTAAGCACGAATCTGTCTCCTGCCCAGAGAACAAGCTCGTCCTCGAATTTAGCGCGGCATAGAACTGTCGAAGCCGGGAGGGATCTGTCCGGATCTATCATCCTCAATCTGGCAAGTGTCTCGGAGGTGCCGGAAAGAAATCTGTAGCTTCTGCCAGGCTTTATCTCTATTTCCCTGCTGATGTTCTCCAGGCGGAGAATCGCTGTCCTGGAGGATCTGCATGCGCCTGGCGAGGCTATGGTCATGCCTCGCGAGAGTTCTGAAGCGTCGGAATGCCTCAAGTTGACTGCGGAGCATATTCCTGCGGATGTCCGCTGGCTTTCCCGTTTGTAGTTCTGTATTCCTCGAACGGAGCTGTGCTTCATCAATGGGAGTATCTCCACCTCGTCTCCGACATTCAGCATTCCTGCGCATGGAATTCCTGAGACCACTGTGCCGAATCCCTTGAGCTGGAAAACCCTCTCGATGTTCATCCTGAAAAGACGCTTCTCTGTAGCGATGGCGATACTGTCAACGATCCTTTCGATCTCTGCGCGGAGTTCTGAAATTCCTTCAAATGTAACATTGGAAATAGGAAGCACCGGAGAGCCGGAGTAGCCGTTTTCGGACAGGAACGCAGATATCTCGTCTTTGACGATCGAGAGCATGGTTTCATCAACCAGGTCAATCTTGGTCAAGGCGACAATCACGCTGGGCGCCTTAAGGAGCTTTATGATATGCATGTGCTCCACGGTCTGTGGCATCACCCCGTCATCCGCGGCGATCACAAGGAGGAGGATGTCAATTGATGCCGCCCCTGCCACCATGTTGCGGATGAAATCTATGTGTCCGGGGACGTCAACTACGCCGACGACGCGGCGAGCTCCAAGAAGACAAGGTGCAAAGCCGAGATTGATGCTCATCCCTCTTTCTTTCTCCTCCTTCAGACGGTCCGTGTCACAACCGGTGAGGAGTTTGACCAAGCTGGTTTTTCCATGGTCAACATGACCTGCCGTCCCCAGTATCACGGGCGGCATTTCAGTCTCTCTGGCTACTGGGCTCATTTCGCTCCTTGTTCTTGGATCATCTGTCTCGACATTAATTCATCTTGAGAATTATTCAAAGGGCTGTTTTCAAAATTCCGCCTGCATGGTATATTGTGCGCGGAGATGTCAGAGGGCTGGGTTCCTTCGCGGTCTTCAAAACCGTGGCAGCTTCGAAAGGGGCTGGGTGGGTTCGATTCCCATACGTCTCCGCCATAAAAATAAATGCGGAGGCTATGTTGTGAAAAATGACAAGGGCTCTCTTCTCGGATCGCTTCCACAGCTCGGAGCGTTTCTAGA
>DYRX01000100.1 GCA_020718525.1 Victivallis vadensis | reverse complement strand
ATCCGCAGTTTCAGCTCACAAAACCGATCTTGTGGAAAAAATACGCCAGAATATTGCGGTTAAGGCGTCTGATTCGCTCAGATCCTTCAAAGTGCTCAGAGACGAGTCAAGCGGAGCAGTCAAGGCAATGCTGGCAGTCAGCTTCGAAGATTCTGAAACTGCCGCCAAGCTTATAGATTCGGCGCTGTCGGTCGGCGAAAAAGATCCGGAACTGGACGGGATCAAGGAAAAAGTTGCTGTCATTGACATCAGGACCAGTGAAATTCTGCAGAAACTTGCATCCATGGGAATCATTGCAATCAACGATGAAGCCATGAAGGAGATTCTTGCCGTCGGGGACCACCTGGATCATAGTGAAAAATTGAAGGCGAAGCGGAGGGAGCTCAGAAGAAATCTCCATGCAAGATCGGAAAAAAATGCCGCGCGCCTATTGAAAATGGCGGAAGTCCTTTTGCAGGGATCCTTTGCAGAAGAGGCGAGAAAGCCGGCTTCAGAATCTTTGATCTCGGCGGCAAAGTGCCTCATGATTTCCAGCTCAGAGGAAATTGGCGAAGAGCCGCCGGAAAATATAGGCGCAGAAAACCTGAAGGGTTTGAAGGAAAGATTTCCCCAGCTTCTGCCGGATTTTTCGAATTTGGCTCTCGCCCTCTCGGCACAGGAAAACTTTTTAAGCGCAGAAGAGCTGATTTTGTCCTCAAAACGAATCTTGACCGAATCAGAGAATGCAATGGCTCAGTCTTTGCTGGAAAAATAACTGCCAGGCAATTGAAGTGGTGAAGCGAGGAGGAAAACCGATACTTATGAAGATCAACTGCGTTTACGTGGGAGCTCCCGATTGGTGGACGGCAAACAATAAAAAAGTTGGTGAGGGCTATTTCCTATCTGAAACTGGCGATTGTTTTATCAGGGTGAAATACATTGACGGATATTTGCACTATTTTGAATCAAGAACTTAAAAGAAAAAGGCTGAAGGAGGTCTTTGGTTTCGACTCCTTCCGCGAAAAGCAGGAGGCTACGCTTGACGCGATCATGGCCGGAAGGGACTCTTTCACCATCATGCCGACCGGGGGAGGCAAGTCGCTTTGCTACCAGTTGCCGGCGGTCCTGATGGACGGCACCTGCATTGTGGTGAGTCCGCTTATCGCGCTCATGAAGGACCAGGTGGACGGAGCAAGGGGAAACGGCATTAGGGCGGCTTATTTGAACAGCTCGATGCGCTCCGACGAAAGATCTGCTGTAGAGAGACAGCTTTTCGCTGGGAATCTGGAACTGCTATATCTCGCTCCGGAGCGCCTTGCAATCACAGGATACATGGAGAAGCTGAAAAAGCTGAAGATATCCTTCTTTGCGGTTGACGAGGCGCACTGCATTTCGGAATGGGGGCATGACTTCCGTCCCGACTACCTCATACTTGCCAGGCTGAAGACCGAATTTCCGGGAGTTCCGCTGGCATCATTCACTGCATCTGCAACAGAGCGTGTTCGTGCGGACATTGTCACCAGACTGGGGCTTCAAAATCCGCTTCTCTCTGTCTCATCCTTCGACCGGCCCAACCTTTTCTACCAGATCGAATGGAAGTCCGGGAACGAAGAGATGCGCATACTGGATTTCATAAAAGAACGTCCTGATGAATCCGGAATCGTCTATCGTTCGACCCGGAGCAAGGTGGATGAAACCGCCTTATTCCTCTGTAAAAACGGCATAAACGCCCTCCCATATCATGCAGGGATGGACAATAGCGATAGAAAGGAAAATCAGGAGAAGTTCAACAGGGACGAGGCGAATGTGATCGTCGCGACCATCGCCTTCGGCATGGGCATAGACAAGTCGAACGTCCGCTTCGTGATCCATGCAGACATGCCAAAAAATTTGGAAGGCTACTACCAGGAGACGGGAAGGGCGGGAAGAGACGGAGAACTGTCGCACTGCCTCCTGCTCTATTCGCCCAAGGATGAAAACATTATAAACTATTTCATCACTAAAATCGAAGATCCCGCTGAAAAAAGACGATGCATGCAGAAGCTCTTCCATATGTCGAGCTTCTGCAACTCTGCAAGCTGCCGGCGCAAGGCAATTCTCAACTATTTCGGAGAAGAATTCGACAAAGCCAACTGCATGGCATGCGACATCTGCTGTGGCAGTGCAAAGATCGAAGATGCCACAAGAGACGCACAAATTCTGATGTCCGCTATGATCAGAACCGGAGAGATGCATCCGATTGACCACATAATTGACATCGTCAAGGGGGCAAGGACGAAAAGGCTGGCGGAATTGAAGCACGACGAAATAAAGACCTTTGGAGCAGGGTCCCATCTGTCCAAAGAGGAATGGAAGCTCCTTTTTGAACATCTGTGCTCCGCCAAGGCGACCGAACGCATTTCTCATGATGGAAACAAGGCTACTCTGACCGAAAAAGGCAGGGCGATCCTTTTCGGCAAGGCTAAATTCAAGATGATCAGATCCGCCAGGCACGACAAGCCGAAAATAAAGATCAGCGAGACTCCTGAACACGATGAGTCACTTTTCAAGCGGCTTAGAAAATTGCGCAAAAAGATCGCATCCGCCAAAAACGTCCCGCCTTTTGTCGTGTTCTCTGACAAGTCTCTGCGGGACATGTCTGCGAAGCGTCCGCTTTCGCCGTTTGAATTCCTTGAGGTTGAAGGAGTTGGAAAGCAGAAACTCGAACAGTACGGAGCAGGCTTCATCGCTGAAATCAAGGCATATCTAGACGATAATCCACATATTTCATGACTCTTATGACTTCTGTCGCGTCGCACATCTAGTGTCCTGGGTCGCAAATAAGTTGAAATTAAACGTGAAGCATTTTGGATGGTCAGGCTGTCCGGATACGGACAGTCTGAACGCCGAAAGGCTCACGCCGCAGGGCGGTCATGCCTCTTTCCGCGCGGTCTTTGTCCCGCCGGGAAACGACGACACCATCGTATCGCCTTATTTCCGTCAAGCCAAATCCGCATCGAAAATAGGCATGATTTAATTAAACTTATTTGCGATCCGGGACACTGGTTTCCTAATGCGGCAAGGACTGATTTGCGCAAATCGTCAAACGTCTTGAAATGCGCGGATGGAAAAAAGTCAAATCGGAAAATGGATCGGCTGTCTGGAAAATGTCGTAAAACATTTCCCACAGGAGTCAGCGACTGATTCCTGATATAGTTTTTCAAGGAAAATAAATTCACAATTTGAATTTATTAAAATGAAAAACTATATCCGAGGATTGAAGCCAGCCTTTCCATTTCGGACGAGGCGTCCGCTACAAGTTCGGCAATCAGCTCCTTCACGCTTTTGATTTCGTCGGCGAGGCCGACCGACTGCCCAGCCATCACCGAGCCTTTCTTGATGTCTCCGTCAATCACAGCTTTCTTAAGCGCTCCGATCCAGAATTTTTCGACTTCCTCCTGGGCGTTTTCCCGGGTGGTTTTGCCGGATGAGATTTCTTTCAGAAGGCGCAACTGGAGCTGTCCAAACTCTTTTTGAGCGTCGTTTCTCAGGGCTCTGACAGCGACGACCGGCAGACTGGAGTCGTATTGCGGAGTTGACACCGCGTCGCGTGCCTGGGCGTTCTTGAACATCAGCTTGAAGTTCGGATGCGCAATGCATTCGTGCGTCATGACAAATCTTGTTCCGAGCTGGACTCCGGCGGCGCCCATCAGCAGGACATGCGCCATCATTCTGCCTGTTCCAATGCCGCCCGCGACAAAGACCGGGAGCTTGTCGCCAAACTTGAAAAGAATCTGCTGTAGAAGCACCATTGCCGAGACGTGTCCGATGTGTCCGCCAGCTTCGCTTCCCTCAAGAATTATGCCGTCGGCTCCATACCTGATCATGCGGTCAGCGATTGATCGGGTCGAAGCAAAGCAGAGCACCTTCGCCCCGGCTTTCTTGGCCTTGTCAATTTCGTTCTGCCTCGGAAAACTGCCCGCAAATATTATTATGGGATGCTTCCTCGAACAGACCATGTCGAGCTGTTTCTTGTAGGCCGGAGCGATCGTTATTAGA
This sequence comes from Victivallis vadensis, assembly GCA_020718525.1. GTDB lineage: Bacteria > Verrucomicrobiota > Lentisphaeria > Victivallales > GWF2-50-93 > DYRX01. The sequence continues at coordinate 8,223 of DYRX01000100.1, read as the reverse complement.
TTGACTGCAAAAGGTCCGTTTGTAAGAGACTGCGTCTCATTGATTTGCGATTCCAGCAGATCTGGAGGCATGTTTCCGCCCGCGAGACAGGCAAAGGCGCCTGAATTGCATACGGATGAGACAAGCCTGGGCTCGCTCACCCAAGTCATTGCTCCGCATATGATCGGATATTCGCAGGACAGGAACTCCGCGCCCCTTTTCATCAAATCCCCTACTTTCGTCATTCCATATCTGTTTTCTGACATGAATTCGCCTTGTTTTGCATTTATTGTTCCTCCGCAAATCTAGCACATCCCGCACGGAATTCATCCTGCAAACGGAAAATAGCCGAAGCCCAGCCAGGATGGAATGTCAACTTGTTCACACCGGCGAAAAAGTTGTCTTCCATGAATTTTGAACGACCGAGGAATGCTCCGACAGCCACAAGGAGAAATATCGGAGTCAGAATGTTCAGGACATGGATCATTTCTGGGGACGCGCCTGGTACAGTTTTCCTGCAGGGGCGATGTAGACGGTGAATTCCTCGCGCCCGTCCAGCCCGAGGAGCTTGTCGCACGCCTCCTGGTCGTAGGCGGCGATGGCGCATGCGCCCATTCCGAGCGCAGTGCAGGCGAGGTAGAGATTTTGGCAGACATGCCCTGCATCAAGCGCCATCACCTTGTGGGCGGCAAGCCCATATCTCCATTCCATCCGGGCTGGAATCGCGCTCCAGAAAAACGTGACAGCGGCTTCCGCAACAAAACTTTGCCCGAAACATGCAGTGGCGGCTTTTTTAGAAATGCGCTCATCAGTTTTAAGCATAGCGAGCTCCGCATCAAACGGCAGATAGCGGTAAAGACCTGCTTCGAGTCCCTCAACGCGGTTTACCGCCAAATATGTCTCGAAGGCGTGTCTGGCTCCGGCCGATGGAACCGTACGCAGAGCGCATGAGGGATTCAGTATCTCGCGGATGCCCTGGGTCGCCCACAGCAGAGCGGAGATATCGTCCAGAGAAATCGCTTCTGACGAATAGTCCCGCACGCTTTCGCGCCTGGCAATAGCCTCGGAAAGAGGAAGCTTTGCGAGTTTCGCAAGGGATTCTGCTCCGTCTGGAAGCGGAATTCGCCTTGCATTTTCGGGGCAGGGCTTCTGGAGCGGCGGAGCAGGCAAGCCTCTGCTTTGCGCCGTCGCTGAAAAATCAATCTGTTTTCTTATAGTGTCCTTGAGAAAGAAGCGACAGCGCTCCAGAATTTCTTCGAAATCAGCTTCGGACTTCATTTTGAACATCCATTAAATGTTCCCATTTTCAAATCAATCCGGTTTCAGCTCTGGCAATGGAAGCCCATACAGCTCCTCAGAAACGTTGCTGAACTCCTCATACATTATATGCTTGATTTTCAGAGGGACTCCGATGGCTTCGCCATTCCCATAGTCGGAAAAGATGAAACCTCCTTTTCGGGACATCCAATTCGCGGCAAGATCTCTGGCATCCTTGCGGATTAGATTTCTGTCCGCCTTGGGCAGTGTCGCCTGTATGTCTGCCAGGGACTCGAAAGCGATCCTGCCATGGTAGCGCCTGCCCATCTCCCCGATGCCAAGGGCGCGCGGCTGTTGAAGATTCACTACATTGACGCCCGACTCTATGTATCCCTCGACTATTTCGTTGACCTTGCCGCAGGAGTGCACCCAGACATCCTGTCCGCCCTCGTGCATGGCGTCGAAGATCCTCCTGTATCTTGGCAGGAAAAAGTCCCGCCACAAATCCATGGAGATGTAGGCGGCCTGCTGTGTGCCCCAATCGTCTGTCATGGAGAAGGCGTGGAGCTTGTCTCCGCACAGTTCCTGCATGATACGGACAATTTGAATGTGGGCGTCCGCGACTTTGTCGGCAAGCGCTTCGGCATTTTCACGGTCGGCAATAAGACCCATGAGCGCGTTCTCGAATCCGACCAGCGCCTGCATTCTTTCGAAAAGGATCATGAAGATCGGACAGCACGCGTATTTCCGCTCATTTTCGGACTTGAGAAGGATCTCCCTGACTTTTTCCCTGTCAAGAAGAGCTGAGTAGTCAGGGACTTGCAGTCTCTCATGCTCGTTGTAGTCCGCGAGAGGATGCCCCTTGACCTGCCCCATGTTAGAGACATCGGTCTGCTCCCAGCCACAGCCCCATTCGTCTCTTCCATCCTCTCCCCTCCAGAAAGACTTGTGCGGGATTGTGACGGTGTCGTCAATGCCCAGACTCGCCATTTTGACCGGCAATCGTTCGGGGGACTCCATCCTGATGGCTCTCTTCACTATTTCGAGGGAAGTCTGCTTCTGCGCCACGATCGTCTCCTTGGTCTAGTGTCCTGTCCCTTAAATACTAATCGTAATACATTTCCAATTAGCAATGTTCTTGCACCCCTTGAGGGTGCAATTTCTTTTTTTATTCCCTTTTCCTAGGGCGTTGCCCTAGGCTATAGAATGTCAGGCCTTCAGCCTGAGAAAGCATCCCCTTTAATTCATCTATTGTTGTTTTCACCCTGAAGGGGTGGCATTCATTAGCCCAGCCCAACGGGCTGGGATAAGATCAATCAAAAATTCCAGCACCCTGAAGGGGTGCAACAACTACTAATCTGATTTATTAAAAAGACATAGTATCGTTATTTAGGAAACAGGACACTAGATTTTCTTGACAGAAGTCCTTCCGCACATTTTTCGTAACCGTCAAGCTGGTATTTACTGTGGACATTTGAGTCTGTTTCGGCTCAGTATGCCACTTTCGCCGAAAGTGGCACGAGGCTCTTTCGGCGAAAGAGCCATACTTCATTCAGCAAAATGACCTAAACTCCCTGCTTAACGGTTCCCATTTTTCAAGCCAAGCTCCAGCTTGAAGCTGTTCAAGATGCGCCCGACTTGAGTCCAGTTATCATTTCCTTCACTTTGTCGAGCCTCTCCTCGAGTTCCTTTAGCTGGTTCTTCGTATCCTCGACAAGCTGTGGTGGCGCCTTGGACATGAACTTGTCGTTCCCTAGTTTCCCACGAAGTCCGCCTATCCACTTGACGATGTCCTGCTCCTGCTTCGAGAGCTTGGCGAGCTCGGCGTCAAGATCGAGAATTCCCTTCAGCGGAAGATGAATTGCGCCGGACTCGGTAAGCATTGACGGGGCTGATTCAGAGATCGCCGAATCTGTGAATGATATATTAGACGCATTTAGAAGCGATGCGAAAGCCGTCATTTCAGATTTGAGAAAATCCAGAAGCTCCTGATCGTCAACTCTGAGAATGTATTCCAGCTTTTTGCCTGTTGGAATTCCATAGTTTGCACGGAGATTTCTGCCGGCCTTGACGAAGGAAATCTGTTCCTCGACCAGATCAACGATGCCAGCGTCCGGACTTAAAATCGGCTTGATTTTAAGATAGGGACTCTGCGGATAGCTTTCGAACATGATCGTCTCGTCGTCTTTGAGATAGCCGAGCTGGTGGGCAAGCTCCTCCGTGATGAACGGCATGAAAGGATGGAGAAGGCGAAGAATTTTGAACATGACGAAGTCGAAGACCGACAATGCGATCCGCTTCTGCTCGCCGCCCGCGTGAAGCCTGGGCTTGATCGCCTCTATATACCAGTCGCAGAAAATTCCCCATACAAATTCATAGACCTCATGGACTGCAAAATGGAACATGAATTCGTCGAGAGACTTGTTCACAGTGTTGATTGTGTTGTTCAGCCAGGAGATGACCCACTGGTCAATAGGAGCGAGGGAGCCGGGCTCGAGCGCCGAAATATCCCTGAAGTCAGGCGAAACCGCCCCCTGCATCGTCCTGAAGCGGGAAGCGTTCCATAGCTTGTTCGCGAAGTTCCTGCCGAGCTCGCACTTTTCGTTCGCGTATCTGATGTCCATGCCTGTCGGCGCAATGTAGATAATCGAAAAGCGGAGCGCGTCCGCGCCGTAAGTCCTTATAACATCAAGGGGATCCGGAGAATTTCCAAGCGACTTGCTGAGTTTCCTCCCCTTGTCGTCCCTGATTATGCTTGTGAAATAGACGTTTCTGAAGGGGACTTCGCCCTTGAACTCGATTCCAGCCATGATCATCCTGGCGACCCAGAAGAATATGATATCCGGACCGGTGACAAGATCGTTTGTCGGATAGAAGCGCTTCAGATCGGCGCTCTCCTCAGGCCAGCCCATGATGGAGAAAGGCCAGAGCCAGGAGCTGAACCAGGTGTCGAGAACATCTTCGTCCTGGGTCCAGTCGCTTCCAGACGGAGCGTCCATTCCGACGTAGGTCTCGCCGGTTTTGGAATTGTACCAGGCGGGGATTCTGTGCCCCCACCAAATCTGCCTGCTTATGCACCAGTCCTTTATATTTTCCATCCAGTGGAAATATGTCTTGGTCCAGTGATCCGGATAGAATCGTATTTTTCCGCTTCTGACCGCCTCGATTGCCGGGCGCGCAAGCTCGTCCATGCGCACAAACCACTGCTCGCTGACCCGGGGCTCGATGGGGACGTCGCCCCTCTCCGAATATCCGACGCTGTGGATGTGATCCTCGACCTTCTCGATAAGTCCCAGTTCGCCCATCATGCTGAGAATCTTTTCGCGGCACTCGAATCTGTCAAGCCCGACAAAATCTTCTCCCGCCGCCTCATTCATTGTGGCATCGGCGTTCATGACATTCCGAATCTCAAGTCCATGTCTCATAGCCACTTCGAAATCGTTCGGATCATGCGCCGGAGTTATTTTCACGCATCCGGTTCCAAACTCGGGATTGGCATGTTTGTCCGCGATGACCGGTATCTTCCTGCCGCTGAGCGGCAAATCCACCGTTTTGCCGATGAGATGCTTGTACCTGGGATCGTCCGGATTCACTGCCACGGCGCTGTCGCCAAGCATTGTTTCGGGTCTCGTCGTGGCTACTACCAGGCAGGAGGATCCGTCGCTGAGAGGATATCTGAAATGATAGAAAAATCCGTGGACTTCCTTGTACGAAACTTCTTCGTCGGAAAGCGCAGTCTTGGATACAGGACACCAGTTGATCATGCGGCGCCCTCTGTATATGAGCCCCTTGGAATGGAGCCTTACAAATACTTCCCTGACAGCTCGGCTGAGCCCTTCGTCCATCGTGAAGCGTTCGCGGCTCCAGTCGCAGGAGGAACCGAGCTTGCGCAACTGCCTGCAAATCGTCCCTCCGTAGCGCTCCTTCCAGGTCCAGACCCGGGAAATGAATTCATCCCTGGAATATGAATCCCTGCCTTTTCCCTCGTTCTCGCGCAAAAATCTGTCAACCTTTGTTTCTGTCGCGATGCCGGCGTGGTCTGTTCCGGGATACCAGCAGACCTCGCACCCGCTCATCCTTCTCCATCTGGCGAGAATGTCCTGAAGGGTGTTGTTCAAAACATGCCCCATCGTGAGAATGCCGGTCACGTTCGGCGGAGGAATCGCGATCGAATACGCCTTCGCCGAGGAGGACGGCCTGGGCTTGAAAAAGCCCTTCCCCTCCCATGCCGAATACAATCTGTCCTCAATCTTTTCCGGCTCGTAGGCCTTGGGCATCATGCACTGCTCTTCGCCGGGCTTCTTCTGGTTCTCCACATCGCTCATGATTTTTTTCCGAGCTTTGAATTGACGGCGGGGCATCCGGGAACAACTTGCTTGCCGCCGCTTGCGGCTGATTCGTAGAGCGCACTCAGGATTTCGATGTTCTTCTTGCCTTCGGGCGCCTCGACAAGAGCAGGACGATTGTTTTGAATAGCCTCGATCACGTTGTTTATGTAGGGAAGATGTCCATGTCCATATACGTTCGGGACGTCAACAGAGTTCTCCCTGATCGTCTCCTCGTCCTCCGGAATCGGCTCCTCAAATTTCCAGTATGTGATCTTGTTGACGGCATAGCCTCCGAGCAGGACAGAACCCTTTTCGCCGAGAAGGCTTAGAGACGCCTCCATGTCCTCGGGGCGTGTTGCAATCGTAGCCTCGAAAGCGCCGAGCGCGCCAGATTTGAAGCGGAATGTTGCGAGTGCGGTGTCCTCGACCTCGACGCTCAGCAGAGCTGTCGCGCTCAGACACTGCATCGTCTCGATCGGTCCCATGAACCATTGAAGGAGATCCAGATGGTGGCTGGCCTGCTGGGACATGACGCCCCCGTCCAGCTCCCAGGTGCCATGCCAGTTGTCCTGCTCATAGTAGGACTGAAGTCTTTTCCATCTGACTCTGACAGTTCCAAGAACCTGCTTCCCGAATCTCCCCGACTCGAGCGCCTTTCTCGCGGCCTGCACAGCCTTGTTGAAGCGGTTCTGCTGGACGACAAAAAGACGCGAACCCGATGCCTTGCACGCGGCAATCATGTCCTCGCAGTCCGAAACTCTCAGCGCCATCGGCTTCTCGACGATGATGTGACGCCCGTGCTTTGCCAGGTCAATCACGTGCTTCGCGTGATAGCCTGTCGGCGTCGCGACATTGACGACCTCGACTTCCGGATGCCTGGAAAGCATCTCATTGTAGTCGGCATAGAATGGAACCTTGTATTTCTCGGATTTTTCCTTCGCTTTCGCAGTGTCGAGATCGCAGACGGCGACAAGCTCTGCGGAAATTTTTCCGGAGCTGAGCGATTCCAGATGGTTTCTCGATATTCTTCCACAGCCGACCAGAGCAAATTTGAGCTTCTTCATCGTCAATGTCACTTCCTTATGCTTCATGTTGCGATTTACGCGCATTTCCTGGCATCTCCTCGGCATGCCTGGAAAAGAGCGGAAATCATAATCCGTTCCTTACAAGTCGCTTAACTTACGGTTGAAATCTCCTTTTTCAATCGCCGCAGACGATTCCTTCACAAGGTCCGCAATTCTGGAGAGCAGGCCGTTCCTGAACTGCGGGATTTCATTTTTGCCAGATCTGCTTATCCTTCCAAGAGCCGCGGAGAAGCTTAAATCCTCCAGAGGAATCAGGGGCACGTACGAGGGTGGTTTCCCGCCCTGGACCGGAAGCGGAGAAATCACCCTGGCTTTCGAGAGGACGCAAAGCGAATCTTCAACGACCGAAAGTGGCAGATCGAACTCGGCTGACAGATCTCCGGCGTTCGGAGGACTTTGCATCTTCTTGAATCTCAATGCGATAGCCGATGCGCATCCAAGCAGGATCACGGTCTTCGCCGAACTGCTGATCTCATCGAAGTCGGGACTGAACTCGAAAGACTCCGCATTCTGGTAGGCATGGCAGAACTCCGCCCCAAACAGCACGATCAGCCAGCTCAGTTGAAGCCAGATGAGAAAGAGCGGCATCGCGGCAAATGTTCCGTAGACGGCGTTGTAGCTCGACACTCCAATCTGAAATTTTATATATACCCATTGGAGTATCTGATAGACCGATCCGGCCATGACGCCGGCGACAAGGCCCGACTTCATCCGCACCCTGGTATTCGGCATGAAAACATAGATGAACGTGAAAAGCCCCCAGGGAATCGCGTAGGCGGAAAGCTTTAAAAATGTGAAAAAGAGAATCATGAGATATGTCCCGCCGGCGTATTTCATGGAAATGTCTTTGAGATAGGCGCTTATGAAAAGAGTCGTGCTTCCGGAAAGTATGAGGAGTATCGGACATATCAGCATAAGTGAGAGGTAGTCGCTGAATTTCCTGGCGAAGCTTCTCGACTGCGTCACACGCCAGATATCGTTCAGCGAAGACTCTATGTTTCCAAGAACCTTGATCACCAGATAGAAGAGCATTGCCACCCCGACTCCGGCAACCGCGCCTGTCCTGGTGTTTTTCAGAAGCGCGTCGGAGAATGATATGATGTGGACTATCGCCTCCCGGTTCTGCGGGAATTCGTCGAGAAGACGCTCCTCGAGCATCCTTTCCATGCCAAAGCCGCGTGCGACTCCAAAAAGCATCGCGAAAACAGGAACGATCGAAAGAATCGTGTAGAAGGTTATAGCGGACGCCCTGAGGAGGCACTTGTCCTTTATGAAAGAGTCAATGGCAAGGAGAAACGCGCGCAAAATCCTGAGCCTGAACGCCTTGTAGGGAGAAAGATCCCTCGAGCGAATGCGCCAGACGCCATTTGTAAGAAATTCCCTCAACTGCGCGATCACAAAGATTCTCCATGCATGTTTCAAAACGATCCCGATAGCGGCTCCAATGACGATTTTCCCGACTAGATTTGCTCGGCGGAAGTCCTTCCGCAGAAGCAAATCTAATATTTCCACAACTATGACTATGAAAGTTGTGGGAAAGGTCTGATAAGATCATCCGACATTGCATATTTTCC
>DYRX01000099.1 GCA_020718525.1 Victivallis vadensis | reverse complement strand
CGCACAAAGGCACAAAGCTTTCACCTGGGAACACCGAGCACCAGCTCGGTCTCTGAGAGTGCCGACAAGATGTCGGCGTTCCTGTTTCAGCCCAGTATGCCACTTTCGCCGAAAGTGGCTCGAGGCTCTTTCGGCGAAAGAGCCATACTTCATTCCGCAAGATGAAGTAAACACCAAGCTTGACGGCTCAAAAAAAATCAGTGTTCATCCGTGTCCATCTGTGGTTAAAACATCCTTTTCTGCCTCTGATCGTAAACCGAAAACATTCCCTCGATCCCGATTCCGATAGCGACCCCGACACCGATTGTTGCTATGACCGTAAACTGCAAGCCGGAAACATTTTTCGCGTCTTCCGCGAGTTTCGCAGTTAATAATCCGTTGCGGATTCAGTTCAAGCGGATGACAGCGTCAAGCTCTATTTCGAAGCTGAGATCAGCTCTGCATATGTCGGTCAGAGCGTATGCGCATGGCAGACCGCGGATGCCCATCGAAAGGCAATGGGTCTGAAAAATAGGGATATCATCCTTGTCTATGAAGTATGCTATCGCCCTGGAAACTGACGACCAGGGCATCCCCCTCGACTCCAGGAGGGCGGAGACAACTCGCATGGTCTCCGCAATCTGTCCTTTCCCGTCCCCCACATATATGCTCCTGCCTGCCTTGTCAATGCTTGCAGTGCCGGAAAGTAGAAGACGTTTTTCCTCTGGCGTCTGGATTTCCACCGCCCTGCTGAAAGAGCTCTTGTAGCTTCCGGCCTCACCCTGAAGAGGCGACGAAACAGGTCTGACCGTGCATTTGGTATTTTTTGGTTTTACCGCATAGAGATCGGCGCTGAGCGCGCCTCCCGAAAGATTTCCTATTCCAATTCCAGTGCTTGCAGGGACGAGCTTGTCGAAAACACCTTTACGGATGAAAAAATCCGTCCGCACGCTGTTGAATTCCGCATACCAATCCAGAAGCTTGTCCAGATAAAACCAGGTTCTTGCAGTGTCAGTAAAAGCAAATCCGCAGGAGTCCAGAATCTCTTCGAGCCTAGAAAAAACGTCTGCACACTGCTCGGATCTGCTTCTTACAGGATTTTCCGGTGCAATTCCAATGATCCTGCAATATTGTGCATAGTCATCCTCGTAGGTGAACGCCTTTTTAAGACCGCCGCGTTCAATCCACGCGAGATTGCCTGCGTCAATGCTTGTCATCTGCGCGCAGGAGAAGGTCTGTCCCGGATCTTTATCGCCAACGAATTTGACAAAGCGAGCGTCGTCTGGACAAAGAGCTTTCGAAAGCGGCGAAAGAAATTCGAATCCGCACGTGAAGTCTTTGAGATTGTCTGCTTGCGCAGTATCGAAGGAAGAAGCTTGCCCGCTAATCTCTTTGGCTGAATTGACGTTGACCGTCCGTTCCCGGCGCGAGCGAAGCGCCGTTTCCGAGCTTGTCACAGTTTTAATCGGATTGCTTGCCGCGATCATTTTACTTCCTTCCGCTTTGTTTGAGAACCTATCTTCCATGCCGGAGCAGAGCAGTGCCTATGCGTCTCATATTTCCCGGCAAAATCCCATTGTTGCGGCGTACAACGAGTTCAAACTCATATTTATTGCATCAACTTTGCAAATTTAGGGATTTGGAGCTAGTTTGACGCAATGATTGATATGGAAGAAGATAGTCTCCAAATTGAGGCGATTCCACTGATGAATGTCGAATACAGTGAAAATCCGGAAATTGTATCGAAATACCTGAAGGATGAATCCTCCGCGTTGCTCGGATATGCTGAGCGTGTGTACTTTCCGAAGAGTTCCCCTGAAATATCTGAAGTTCTGAAAGAAGCCGCAAATGCCGGCGTTAAAATTACTGCTTCAGGAGCTGGCAGTTCGGTCACCGGGGCACGTGTGCCAAGATGCGGAGGATGGGTTCTTTCCATGGAAAAATTCCGTCGCGTAAGCACTGATTCTCTGGGCGGTTCCTATGCAGAACTTAAAGGCAGGAATGCCTCAATTGGAATTTCAACGGATGCCAGGAGAGCTCTTGTTCCCCCGGGACTGAGTCTGCTAGAAATATCGGAAATGCTTGCGCCTCTTGGACTTGTCTATCCGCCAGATCCAACCGAGTCGAGCGCGATGCTGGGAGGAACTGCGGCAACAAATGCCAGCGGAGCAAGAACTTACAAATATGGTCCGACTAGAAATTGGATTGCAGGCGCTGAGATCATAATTCCTGGCGGCGAAATTCTCCATCTACACAGGAAAAGAGAGTGCATCAATGGCAGAAGAATCCTAGTTCCAGAAATTGGAATTGACACCGAGTTTCCAGCCTCCTATCCGTGCCTGGATATCAAAAACGCAGCCGGGCTGTACCTGCGTGAAAATATGGATTTGATTGATCTTTTCGTCGGATGCGAGGGTATTTTGGGTATCTTTGGCGAGATTGAAATAAAGCTTCTCGCCGCTCCAAAAAATATTTTCACCTGCGTCTTCTTCTTCCAAGAGGCGGATGCCTCCCTGGATTTTGTTGACAGGCTCATTGATGGAACAGCAGGCGTTCAGCCCCTCTGCATAGAGTTTTTCGACGGCAAATCTTTGGACTTCATGAGATCTGCCCATCCCTCAATTCCGTCCCGTCAGTCCGCGGCACTGCTTCTAGAAATTGAATATGATAGGCCGTCACAGCACAATCCCTACCCATATCCGCTTGAAATCGAAAGGCTTGCAAAGACAGCCGGAATGTCAGGCTCAAGCCGCAACTGGGCGGCAGTCGGGAGGGATGTCTTGAAGATGAAGGCGTTCAGGCATTCGCTTCCCGAATCAGTGAACTCCTATGTGAAGACGAGGGCGGGCAAGCTTGGAACAGACATGGCAGTGCCTAGAAAGAGCTTCAGGCAATTCTTCAAGGCATGCTCGGCCGCAGAAGATTGCGGCGTCAAGACAGTCTGCTTCGGCCACATCGGCAATTCTCATCTCCATCTCAATTTCCTCCCTGAAAACAAGGAGGAGCTTGAGAAGGCGAAAGCGAAATATCTTGATCTTGCAGAACTTGCGGTGTCTCTGGGAGGAACGATCTCGGCCGAGCATGGTGTCGGGAAAAAGACCGTGCGGAGCAGATCGGGCGAAACGATTCCATATCTGGAGCTCATGCTGGGCAAGGAAAACATGCAGGCCATCAGAAATATTAAATCGGCATTCGACCCGGCTTGCATCCTGAACCCTGGAAATATGATCTGCTGAATTGAACACATTGCATGGAGAAAAGCTCTTCATGGACTGGAAAAAAACTCTTCGCAGGCAATTGTAGGCAGGGTGTGCCGATCGTCCCTCTAGCGTCATTGCAAAAAAGGAGAAATCAGATGTCCATGACAAAGCTTGTCCCGGTTTTTTGCGCCCTCTTTCTGCTGGTTTCATGCACGACCAAATACAGCGACGGATTCAAGGATCGCCTGGTAAAGACAAAGGAGGAAGACCAGAAAGCCTGGGAAAATTTTGAAAAGAAGCTATCACCGATTCCAGAGGATGCAATTGGACAGGTGCGTATTTTCGCAAGGGAGAATATCCCGGCTCTTGACGACGACGAGCTTGACTTCATAGACAACAACCCGCCAAAGATCGAATATGACGAGATGAGCATGGAATACTCGTTTTCCTGGAAGTTCGACAGGAGGGAGATACTTGAAGTTGTGACGACACCTCCGCCCTGCAAGCCCATTGCTGCGTACAGGACAAGCAGAGTCTACTATCCATGATTTATGGAGATATGCACGACTGGGGGCGATGCCCAGCTTGCAATTCCGGATTTCCAAGCATGAAATTATAAGCAAGTCCGATCCAAATGCTAAGCTCAAAGCTTGATGGGAAGACCAGCAATGAAGACGTGAAGACTCCGCATTGCCCTGCTCGCTTCGAGCTGATTCTGCTTGCCACATTGCTCCTCTTCTTTCTTCTCTTTGCAGGTTTGCCTGGAATCCTAAAAAAGTCCCCATGCTTCGACGAGCCTGCGCATATTGCCGGAGGGCTTGATCGGCTCCTGAATTCTTCGCATGGATTCACTGCGGACAACGGAATCCTTCCACAGATGATTGAAGCATTCCCCCTTTTGTTTATCGAGGGAGCAAGGGAAAATTCAAAGCTTTTCGAAGAAAATCATCCGCCGTTTGAAATTCAGAAAAAACTTCTTTTTTCCGATCCTGGCATCACAGAACAAATGATAGCGTTGCCAAAGCTGATGGCGTTGCTTTTTGGAATGCTTGGAGCTCTTCTTGTCTACTTCGCTTCCAGGAAAATATTTGGAAAACTCGGAGCGTTCATCTCTCTGCTGGCATATTGCCTCTGCCCAGAAATCCTGGCTCATTCGACAATAGCCTCATCGGACATTTTCGTCTCGATCGCCTTTTTCGCCTGCATTGCCTCTTTTTGGAGGCTATCGCACTGCTTGAACTTTGCCAGCATCGCATTATTTGCGGTTTCTCTGGCTTTTCTCTGCCTTTCGAAAATGTCGTTTATAATAATTGCTCCAGTCCTTCCAGCTATTGTCCTCTTGAGAATCATTTCAGGAATTCCTCCTACGATTGAAATATTCCGGAAAGCTCCGCAAAAAGTCAAATCGGGCGCCATCCTAATGCCTTTGCTGATTGCCTGCCTTCTCTCTGTTTTAGCGGCATATGCCATGATTTGGACTGCCTACGGGTTCAAGTACGAAATGCGTGGCGAAACCGCCAGCAAGGAGGCGGCATGGAACAGGCTTTTCGAAAAAACAGGCGCAGCAGGGCAGATCTGCAGATTTGCGAGAGATGCAAGAATCGCTCCCGAGTCCTTCACCTACGGCTTCCTCTCAGTATATGAAGCTTCGAAGCAGAGATATGCATTCATGAACGGGGAGCTCGCGAACAATGGCTGGTGGAACTTCTTCCTATACAGCTTCATCCTGAAAACCCCTCTGCCTCTCATAATTCTTCTTGGCATCGCCCTATACTCCATATTTTCCTGCAAAATAAATCCTCGGCCCGAAGCTGGAGAAGTTTGCGAACTTCGCGGATTTTCCGGGAACAAATATCTATATGAACTCTCGCCCTATATGCTTTTCATAGTGCTGTACATGATTTTTGCCATCAGCAGTCGAATCAATATTGGGCACAGGCATCTGCTCCCAATCTATCCTCCTATATTTCTCATCTGCGGAGCGTGCAGTATCTTTGCCGCTAAAAATGTGCGCGGACTATTTGCGCCCGCAAGAATCGCCATTTTGCTGACCCTGCTCTGGCTTCTAGCCGAGTCCATCTTCATCTCCCCGCACTTTCTGGCATACTTCAACCAGCTCGCAGGCGGTCCCAAAAATGGATACAAGCATCTGGTTGACAGTTCCCTTGACTGGGGCCAGGATCTGAAACCTCTTTCGGTCTGGCTTAAAAATAACAGAAAGCCTGGAGAGCCTCTCTATCTTTCATACTTCGGCTTTGACAGCCCGGAAAGATTCGACATGGACGCGAAGCTTTTGCCAGGATATCACGCTTTCGACAGGGAAGGCAAATTCAGCTTGAAACCAGGGATATATGCAGTCAGCGCGACAATGCTTCAGTTCGTCTATTTCCCGGAATTGTTTTTTTCCGAGACAGGGATTGATCCTAAAAAAATTGACGATGAACTTTTTGCCCAAGTCAAGGCTGACGCAGAAAAGGAAATATCAAAATATCCGGAAGATCCGATTCCACAGTCAAAAAAATATAAAATCTACAACATGCTTCGCTTTGCCAAGCTATGCATGATCCTTAGGGACAGAAAACCTGACGCAATGATAGGCTACTCTATCTTGGTCTACCGCCTCGACGCAAGTGACATTGCCAGCATCTTGAATTAATCAGTCTTTGCAAGAATGCCGCAACGGCCGCAGACATGCGGATGGCACTCTCCCAAATAATCTGGGCGTAAGTCTTCCCGCAGACTTCCGCTCCAGATTATCTAATGAAAATTGCACCGTAATTTTCTGCAGGGTGCCGCAATAGTGCTACGCATGGATGACATTCCAGCCTCCCTGCCGGAGACGGCAGAAATCATCGGCACAAGCCAGACGACAGTCTCCAGACTACGGAAATAATTCCTTGCGGGGGAAAAGCATGGATTAACAAAAAAACTGAAAAAAAAGATATTTTAGGCTTGTAAATGGAAAATAATGGAATAAAATGGAACAAAATGGATAGGAGTTTTTGAGATGCTGGCTTTCAGTGGACAGGAAAAATGTTCTCTCGATGCGAACGGAAGGTTCAAGTTGAGTCCCCATTTCATTTCCGATTTCAATGAGAGGGGCGAGGGAAATGTTGTACTGCACTGTCTGCCGGAAGGAGCGATAGCGATATATCCTGAGGATATCTATCTGGAAATGCGAAAGTCTGAATCCAGACCGGCTGAAAAGGCGGCCGCCAGCATGATGTTCCGCAGAAAATTGAGGTATTTCGGGGCGATGAGCCAGAGCCAGAAGATTTCCCAGCAGGGGCGGATCACAATTCCCGAAATGTTCAGAGATTTCGCCGGGCTGACGCCATCTTCAGAGTTGGTAATGGTTGGGGCGGAAATCGGGATTGAAATTTGGAACGCCGAAAAGTGGCGTGAAGAAATATGCAAAATACACAAGCACAGCCAGGAATTGGGCGATGCCGAAATGGCGGACGAGCTTGCTACAAACGTCCAGGGGGACAAATAGAGGAGATGAGCATGAACGCAAAAATCGAGATGGGGCTGAGGATGAGCATGAAAAAGAACACGGTCTGCGGCTGGTGCGGAAGAGAAATAGAATGGAGAGGTCTGCCTTCAAACGGAGCTACCCCGATGGCAGGATACGATAAAAGTCTCTGCAAGCCTGTATGCCTTTCCTGCATCAGCGCCGGAATGAGGGCGGCACAAGGACTGCTGATGCCCGAAGGAGAGCTATATCCGCAGGCTTCTTGAAAAAATCCCAAAAAAGCAAAGCGAAAGGAAAATCTGAAATGGAAAGCGCATTGAGAATCTCTTCCAGCCGGATCGAGCGCGGAGTCACTACACTCATTCTTATGCTTCTTTCCCTTCTGCTGATGGGGGCGTTCAGCATGAAGGCAAACCTAAGCGATCTTGAAAACACCAGAAAGATCGAAAGAGAAAAAGTCTGCTCCATCCTAAGGGAGCTTTCCGAGCAACACACGGAAAAAAGCAGGGATATAGCTTTTAGAAATTCGATCAGAGATCCGTACTACTACCTGCTTGCGAACAGCTCGGAGCTCAAATAAACTGGCGGCACCGCGCCGACATCGAAGGAATATGACAGTATTCCGGATATTAAGGGCTTCGCGGAATTCATCCGACCTCTCAAATCATTAACGCTCATCGAAACCTGTCTATGGAAAAAGAAATTCTAGAAGAAGTCCTCCCGTTTCTCAGACAAGGCAAAGATATTCTAGTGGGACCTGGCGACGACTGCGCAGTCATAGAGCTGGATTCAAAAAAGCTCTTCCTGATTTCCGCGGATCAGCTCGTGGGAGGAATTCACTTCGATCCTGCGATATCAAGCCCGGCGCAAATCGCACGCAAATTGATCCGACGCAATATAAGCGACATCGCGGCGATGGGCGGACTTCCGTCGTTCGCAGTCATGACAATCTGTGCCGACACCTCGAGCGGATGCCTTGGAAAAGCCTGGTTCAAAGCGTTTTTCAAGGCAATTGCACAAGAAGCTTCCAAATGGAAGCTGAGCGTGGCAGGCGGCGATTTGTCCGGTGCCAAAAATGGGGTGCTTTCTTTCTCCATGACTATCTGCGGCTACGTGGAGAAGGACAGATATTGTCTAAGAAAAACGGCGAAGGACGGCGATGCCATATTTGTTACGGGACGCTTTGGAAACTCGTATTTCTCGGGACACCACTTCAAATTTGCTCCGAGACTCCTGGAAGGACGCTTCCTTGCGGGAGAATATTCTCGGGCAATGATTGACGTAAGCGACGGTCTCCTCTGCGATCTGTCAAGGATGGCTAGCGCTTCCACTCTTGGTGCCAGCATCGTCCCAGACTTGATCCCGCTCCGCAAAGGCGCAAAAATAGAGAACGCCTATTCGGATGGAGAAGACTACGAGCTGATTTTTGCCGTTCCGGAATCTTTGGTGCAAAAGCTTCTCGCCAGATGGCCCTTCGAGAAGACCTTGCTTACAAAAATTGGGCACTTTTCGAAGAAACTAGAATCAGGACGCATCGTGGACGGCTCGGGGCATGATCTTCTCTCCCTCTACAGAAGCGGCTACGAGCATTTTCTCCCAACTGCGCGAAAATAGAGATGCGGACTGGCAGACTTGAGACAGCATCCGTCTTCGGAACCGTCTTCCTTGATGAGATAGGAGAGATTAGCCAGGAAATCCAGGTCAAGCTTCTGCGCCTTCTCCAGGACCGCAGATTCCAGCGCCTAGGCGAAAACGACTCCGCCCCTCTGTCAAAGGAGGATCTCGACTGGATAGGAAAAAATTTTCCATCCAACTATGAGTGGTCTGGAAATGTCCGCGAACTCGAACAATGGGTCTTCAACATACTTGTCAGAGGCACCTACAATCCTCCAGAAATCAGGAAGACCGGCACCGCCTTGTTTGAGTCATTCTCATCCGAAAATCTTAGCGCTGACGATGTCTTGAGCAGATTTTGTCAAATTCTCTATCGCCGGACAAAGAACTATTCCGAGACGGCAAGAATACTGCATGTTGACAGGCGGACAGTGAAGAGCTGGATAGAGAAATAGTCCGTCCCAGACTTCGGGACAAGCTCAGATATCTGAATCCGTGACAGCATTAGAATCGCCTGAATATTGCTGTGTCTGCCTTATGATCACGGAATAAATATATTTGATTACTGACCCGGAACAAAGCGGGGTTTCATCTCTGCATTTATATCCATTATTTTATTTCATTTTGAAGGAGCTGAGTTCTTTTCCGAGACCATGACGGCAGAATCCCGACCATCTCATCCTGTGGGATTTTTGGATTTGCCCTTCCTAATGATTCTTCCATCACGCTGTCCTCAGGCATTCCATTGAAAACTTCGAAACATTCAGCAAGTCCAGGCAAATTGATTTCCTTTGCCTCTTCTTTTGTCAGTCTCATACTAGCTCCTTTCATAATAATCCCCTTTCTAAGGTTTAAAGTTAGATGTCTTCCTTGCAAAAGCAATGCCTTTTGGAGTTATGCGATATTTCTGTATACGGCTATTCGGCTTATCAGAAATTGTCATTTCGATCAATCCTTTGCTTATCGCCGGATGGATATAATTGTTACGAAAGGTTGCCCGATGAGACAAGTTGAGCGCTTTCATCAAGTCTAATGCTGAAAAAGAACCTTTGCATAAAAGGTGCAGTAATTTTTTAACTTGGTCGGTTACTTGATCGGTAACTTGGTCGGTCTCGACAGCTTCATTCAGGGCTTCTTTTATTGCAGCCAGCATAAATTCGACAAATGCGGAGGAATCGGCCTGCTGATCCGAGCTTGCCAATACTTTATAATACTCATCCTGCCGGTTACGGATAACCGTCTCTACCGGAAGGAACGCGAGGATTGGTCTCCAGCGGCTCAGGATAAGGGTTTGCCATAAGCGTCCCATCCTTCCATTCCCGTCTGCAAAAGGATGAATGAACTCAAGCTCGTAATGAAAAACAGAACTCGCAACAAGAGGGTGGAGATCCATATCTTTGAGCCATGCAAATAAATTGGCCATCAGTATTTGAACTCGCGCTGCAGGCGGAGCTACATGGACAAGCTGTTTCCCCTTCATTATGCCAACTCCGCCCGATCGGTAATGTCCGGCATCATCAACAAGGGCAGACATTAATACCGCATGGGCTCTCAATATATCTTTGGAGGATAACGGATTCATGTTTTCGAGCATTTCATAAGCGGCAAAGGCATTTTTAACTTCTTGTATTTCCCTTGGATGCCCAAGCACTCTCTTGCCGTTAACGATGGCCGTTACCTGTTCAAGTGAGAGGGTATTCTTCTCAATAGCCAGAGATGCCTGGATGCTCCTCAAACGATTGCCGCGTCTGAGCATAGGCGCAAACTCGTATTGGGTTGAAGCGGAAAAACTCCCCAGTTTTTCACTTATTTCCGAAATCAATCGGACCGTTTCCGATGTCATCGTAAACGGTGGAATGTAGTCTGATTTGATTTTAGACATTACATCTTCTCCACTTTTAGTATTTTGGCGGAATTAGTTGACACCAGCTTTGGGTTCATAAACCTCCTCACATTCCATCAACCCATTCGTCTCAAAGGTAATCCATGGCAATTATCATATTCACAATGCAAACCCCAGAAAAATCCCGCCCATAGTCAATAGCAAGAGGGTGACCCCGAATGTACCGGAATCTCAAAGCGGCGCTCACACGCCGCACTCCAAAAGATGCTTCGCCTCCGACACATCTTTTGTCAATAGCAAGAGTGTGAGCTGAATTCCCATGTATCAGTTACATAGAAGGAGTCTGATCCTTAAAAGCTAATTTTCATCTTCCTTCGCCTTTTTCTCTATCTTGTTTTCTAGTTCCATGAATCGGTCGAAGTCGCTTTCAAACAATCTGTCTTGAACAATTCGATATTTTTCAAACTGTGTCTCTGCGTGGAGTTTAGCCTCTTCATGGCTAATTTTACCGTTCCCAGTCAAGATTTCGCCATCATTGAACTCAATGAAGGTGTCGAGACGTTTAGCCCAATCCTCCATCATCATCGGGATATTCCGTTCTGCTTGAAGTTCGGCATAATCCAGATACATGGATACTAAACGTTCCAAAAAATCCATTTCCTTAGGCGCAAGATAATTTTTCGCAATAGCGACATCAAATTTCTGAATTTTGCCATCAGGTGCGCTTTCCCATGTGGTCAAGCCCATATGCTCCTTGTCAGCATTCGCACGTTCTACAATCAGCTCTGCCGCCGCATGTCGGTGGACTGCGTAGTGCAATTTATTTTGTACTTTTCTAAAAAAGTTTAAGGTCGTTGTTGCGTTTGGATCGTAGTCAACGCTAGTTGCGTAAATATCAGTGACTTTTTGGTAGAACATTCGTTCGCTCAAGCGAATCTCGCGGATTTTTTGCAGTTGTCGTTTGAAAAACTCTTTATCGAACTGATGTGCCTGTTTCAAACGCTCTACATCCATTGTCCAACCTTGAATGGTGTAGTCTTTTACGATTTGACGCGCCCACTTGCGAAACTGCACTGCGCGTTCGTTTTCTATTTTGAAACCAACGGAAATTATGGTTTGCAAATTGTAGTGGTCCACCTTTCTTTGCACAATACGATTGCCCTCGTTTTGAACTATTAAGTACTGCTTAACAGTTCCCGGAGCGACTTCTCCGGCATTCACAAGCGTATCAAGATGCTGGCGGATTGCTGGCACAGAAACGCCGTAAAGCTCCGCCATCAATTTTTGTGTGAGCCAGATATTCTCATCCTCATATCGCATTTCTATTGCTGTTTCCTGATTGCCAACAGCCGCAACGAACGTAATATATTCAGAGACTGATGATCGTAGTGAAATATCTGTGCTTGTATTTTTCTTCTTTTTCATATTATTATCCTTCAATATCGCTCATAATTTCATCTTCCGCCTCAACTATCCTCTTCTATTCGACAGTCAACACATAAATTCCTTGCAAACCCATCCGTCCCAAGATATTCCCCGGCAAATATCATATTCCCAATGCAGGCCACACATACACCCCCCACGTAGTCAATAGCGAGAGAGTAACCCCGAATGCACCGCAATCCTAAAGCGGCGCTCACACGCCGCACTCCCAAAGATGCTTCGCATCCGCAGATTGACGGCAGAGCCGTCTTTCGGAGTGCGCGGTGTCAGCCGCGCTTTTGAATATCCTAAAGCAAAGTTCAAACTTGTCAATCTCGCCCTTCGATTATATAAATCTCTTTCGAATCATCAATATTCGCCGGCGCAGTTATCAGCGGGAGGCGGACCTCGAGTAACCACCCTAAGGTGCAACACAAAGAAGTGTACAATTCAATGCTATTCCATCCTCCATTTTTCCATTCTACTTTCTCGATATTGTCAAATCATAGGTGCGCCCCCGAGGGCGAAAGCCTCTTGCGCACCACCTCGCCATTCTTGTTCGTCAGAAGGGTGTTCATTTGAGAACCTCCCAGCGACCGCCCTTGTCCGGGCCGACGCGACGGAGCTTGCCGTTTTTCTGCAGGCGCCTGAGATGATACTTTATGCCGTCCACCGAAATCCCGATATCCTCGGCAAGCTGGCGCATGGACATCTCAGGTGACGCATGCAGTGCATGCAGTATCCTATGT
>DYRX01000412.1 GCA_020718525.1 Victivallis vadensis | reverse complement strand
CTTTGCGTCTTTGTGACAGAAAATCCTTTTGGGTTGCGGGCATAGCCCGCCTTAAGAGCTGAGCTTCAAGCACAAAGACGTGATTGACTCATGCCATGACCAGATGGGATTCTACTGCAAATGAAAATGTCATGCTTTCCGTGTGAAATATATTTCTGCATCAATGCTGAGATCAAGTTTTTCAGCAGATGAAACTGAAATTGTCAAAGGTTTAGCGGATTCTGATTTCTTGATTTCCAATTCTCCGGCCGCCCAGGAGAGTCCGCTCCAAATCGCCTTGTCGTAGTTGATCTTCACAGGAATGTCCTCGCCAGCCCGGCTAGCTTCAATTTTCAGAATCTCGCCGAGTTTCTTTCCGTTCGGAGGAGCACCGCCATTGCTTCTGAATGCCATGCCGTTTTTGCTTTGCCTCATCACCACCCGCAACCGTCCTTCCTTTCCCGCTTTGATTTCCGTGGAAATTCTGTTGTGCCCTGTTTTTGCGAATTTCGCGGCAAGCTTCTGTGACTGGAGAGGAATTTCTAGGTCTGTCTGCCTACCAAGATCCAATTTACTTTTTGCCAATTCTCCGGAAGCCAAGACACATGTCTGTTCGGGACCGAGAAGAATCGAATCGCCTTCCATGCGCGGCACAAAGCCAGAATCTGCAAATAGAATTTTCATGTCGGATATTTTGCGGAATTCGCAAGCTCCAAGTTCAATTCTTGTGAATTTCTGGGATGGATTGAGAAGTGTGACGATAGAATTTTTTCCGTCGCTATTCAGATAGCCGTAAGCTTCTGATTTGCCCGGAATTCCACCTAGCAGTTTTGTCCTGCCGAATTCTGTGAGAGGAAGAAAAATATCCTGTGCTTTTTTCATCCAAGCGGCATCGTTGTCGTCGAGAAGTTCGAGATTTCCGTAATAAGTATTGAAATGACTGCCTCTGGCGAGAGAAAGAACAAGCATCCCTTTCCACGCTTCCTTTCCGCGGTAGTAGCATGTGCCTGTTTTCCCGATCATGAAAGCACTGTTGTCAATGCGTTCCAATGGAATGCCATTCGAGAAGAACTCCCTGACCATGTGATCTGAGTAGATGTCCTTCGAGCGCCAGAAATTCATGCATGGAACGTCTGCCGGCCGTGGGTCGCCGCAATACATCGCATCGAAGCATGCGAGCCAGCTTGAATCAACCGTTTTTCTGAAAGGCAGAGATGTGTTCGATATCTGCCCGCCGAAACCGTTGTATGCCAGGAGCAGTGCATCGGGATGTCTTCTGCGAAATCCGCATAGTACGGAGCGCAGGGACTTCTCATTCATAGACCTGATCTCATGCGGAAGAAAATCTTGAAGCGCGTCCGGTGTCGCCGCATCAAAATCTGCGAAGTCGAACTTGAAAAGGCGGACTCCCTTGCCCGCCCAGAAGTCCATTGCATGGATCAGCCCATTTAGAAAATCCCCTTTGAACATGCAATATGAGAGACCTGAATGCGACAGGGAATTCTCCCATTTTTTGAAAGGTCTCATTTTGGCGACACTGATGTTGTTTGTTGGCAGCCAAAGACCTGGGATGATGTCATGCCGCCGGCATGTCTCAAGCCATTTAGCTGGACCTTTCTTCCAGTGGGGCTTCCGCCAATCGAGAAAGCCTGAATCCGCTCCATACCAGAATGCGTCCATCAGATAGTAATCGAGCCTCATGCCTTTTTTTCTGAGTCGTATCATCTGATCGAGCTGGAAGAGGGCGAGATTCTCGTCGAGCTCGACATTGTCTGAAAGTTCGTCATATGAAGCCCAGTTTATGTATATGTTTTTCATTTTATGGCAGACCTTCCGTATATTTCATTGTATTTGAGCCAATTGCAAAAGTCAAAACCGCAGGCACACCCTCTTCGGTATGTCAAGGATTTTAGGGCAAAGTATGAGTTCATAATAGCTTCATCCCTGGAGGGTTGCCTTCCTGTGCGTCGCACGCAGACAGGCGGTTCCGTTGGGTGCACGCTTCATATTTCCGCCAGAGGCAAGACCGCATGGGTATTGCCCCTGCCATAAATATTCTTGCCTGCGCACAGCGCACAAGCAGGTGCGAGCGCTCCAATGGCTTCCGCAACGGCTCGGCTTATGACTTTCGCAACTGACCATTTGAAAAATCAATCCGTTTAAGCTATACCTGATTTTTCAGAATGCCATCTACAATTATGAAAATATTTTACCGCGTTTAATCTTCCCGCCAATTTGACCTGTGAAAATGAAATTGGCAGTTTTTAGCCGCTGAGCGGCGAGGTGCACGAGATAACCTGGGCGTAAGTCTTTCCGCAGACTTCCGCTCCAGATTATCCAATGAAAATTGCACCGCAATTTTCTGAAGGGAAGATCTTTTCCCTTTTTCTGCGACGTGCCGCAATCGTGCTACGCATGGATGACATTCCAGTCAATTCCCACAACTTCCATATATGGATGCGGCCTTTTCGCATGACGCATCTGCGAGGATGATGATTTCCACCGGCAGAATGCTGTAGTTCAGTATGGAGATTTTGATTTTTTGGACTGCGAGCCTGAGCATCTCCTGTGCGCTTTTCCTTTCCCCCTCGAACCTGAAAATTTC